>CAYHCM010000036.1:7024-27798 GCA_964355045.1 uncultured Chitinophaga sp.
CAGTAATGCGCGGTTGCAATGTTGACCAGCCTCGAAATTTGGCCAAATCGGTTACGGTAGAATAAGAAGGAATTTCGTTTATCGGTTGGTATCTCCACCAACCGAAACGCCAAGATGATAAATTATCCTATCGGTTGGTATCTCCACCAACCGAAACACCGAGAAATAAGTTCATTAAAATTATTTCCTATCGGTTGGTATCTCCACCAGCCGAAATACAATTTATTTAGTTCGAAAAATCATTTCTGGTGTTATAGAAACAATCCAATAGGCTACTTAACTTTTACAAAGTTCAAAACTTTGGAAAAGTTTGAATAGCATTTTCCTGACTTTTTTTAACTCTAATTGTGTAGCTATAAATAGACGTTTCTATTGTCATCAAACTTAATATTTATTATTAAACACCTGAAATTCAATTCATGTAAAAATAATTCCACGCATAGGAATTCTATTTGAGTAATTACTATCAAAAGGAAACAAATTAAGAATTGGCCAATAAAGATTTTCATAAAAAGTAAATGAAAATGGGACATTTCAAAATTCCTCAGTTTTAAAATTTTAATAATTCAATTATGAAACACATTACTCAAAACACAGTTTGTAAGGTTAAAATGATAGCCTTATTCGTATTCACAATTTTAGTGGCAAACGTATTTGCCAAGCCTTACCATAATCAGGGTGGTTCATCCTTCAGATTGTTGGTACCGACAAATTATGAACACACCATAATTATAAATAATCAGCCATATACCGGTATTTATAACCGCTTTAAAATAGATAATCTTAGACCAGGTAACCACCGGCTAAAGATTGTTCAACTGGTTATTAACCGAAGAGGATATGTAGTTAACAGATTTGTATTATACAACGGGTTTGTATTTATACCAAGAAATGCCAAAGTATGGGCTTCCGTAAGCAACAACGGACGCTTTGTAGTAGAAAGAACATATCGCAGGGATAATGGGAATCGGGGTGGAAATAATTACAGAAGATACGACAACCGCGATTATGAAAACAACCGAGAAAATAATAGAGATAATGGCGGTGGAAAACATGATGATTACTATGATGAAGATTGGTATGGTTATAATGATCAGGGTAGCTCCGACGGAGGAGATAATTCAAACAGGGATTCTGACGATAATGATTATTCAAAAAATGATAATCGAAGTAACAATGATAATTCAAAGGATAAGAATGATAGAAGTACTACCGACTATTCAAAAAGCGATAACAAAAGAAATAATGAAACATTTGCATTAACTCTGGCGTCTATTAAAAAACAATCCTTTGATACCGAACGATTGAAAATAGCAAAAAATGCAGTAGCCCAAGGTAGTATGCTTAGCAGCGAAATAGCCGAAATAACCAAATTGTTTTCATTTGAATCAAGCCGGTTGGAATTTGCAAAATTTGCCTACACTTATACTATAGATAAAAAGAATTACGTTATAGTACAAGATGCCTTTCAGTTTAGCAGCAGCACATCCGAATTACAGGACTATATAACCCAAATGGGTCGCAATTAATACAGTGAAGAAGAGCCGTTCCGTGGAGGGACGGTTTTTTTTTGTTTAATAAAACAATAAAGCCCAATCACAAGTTTAATTGAGATTGGGCTTCTTGCGGGTCGGACGGGACTCGAACCCGCGACCTCCGCCGTGACAGGGCGGCATTCTAACCAGCTGAACTACCGACCCGGGTAATTGAGGAGTGCAAAAGTAGATTTTATTTTTGGAATGGCAAACGAAAAAAAGTATCTTTTTATTTGGTAAACATTTCACCCAAATTGGCTTGTGAAATTTTGACAAAAACGGGTTTTCCGTTGGGTAAAAAATTGGGTTGCGGACTTTGAAATAATTGACCCAATAGCTCTTCCATTTCTATTGGGGTAAGATTTTCGGAGGCACGCATAGCAGCATTTCGGGCCATACTGCGGGTTAAATTCTCTTTTTTATCAAGTTTTAGGTTTTGTTCATTTTGGCGGTAATTGTCAATCAATCCTTCTAAAATAATTTGAGGATCAGCTTTGTCATTTATGGAAGGAACCCCATTGATGATAAATGTATTTTTGCCAAAGGCACTGATATCAAATCCTAATTGTTTTATTTCATCCAATAAGGAATATACGAGTGAAAAATCGCCGGCATTAAATTCTACAACCCTTGGGAATAAAAGCGTTTGAATAGAAATGGAATGGTGTTCAAATTGTTTTTTAAATTGATCGTAAAGCACCCTTTCGTGAGCAGCCTGCTGATTAATAATAAATAATTCATGGTTTTTGGAACAAATAAGATAACCGCCAGCTAATTGAAAAATACCATCAAATGATATTTTTTCTTCCTGAATAAAAAGTTGATGGGAAGCATTTGCAAAAGGGTCAATTGATTTTTCTCCACCTTCATAAAAGTTTGGCTCAGGTCGTTTAAAAGGGTCTAATATTTTACCCCAATCCTGGCGTTGGTTAGGTTGAATATCGGTAGAAAACGGGTTGTATTTTGTATTTACTTTCGGGTTGCTGAATTGATTAATAAAATCCTGATTTTGATTTTGGGGGGTATTAAAATTAAAAATTTTGTTATCGTCCAATTGCGGAGTTAAAGTATATGAACCCAAAGCTTTTTTAATAACCGAACGAAGAATACTGTATATCGGTTTACTATCTTCAAACTTAACCTCTGTCTTAGTCGGATGTACGTTCACGTCAATTTTTGTAGGATCAATTTCCATAAAAATAACATAAAACGGAAAATGGTCATCGGGAATTAATCCTTCAAAGGCTGTTTGCACGGCATGGTTAAAATAAGGTTCTTTAATAAACCGTCCGTTAATAAACAAAAACTGGTCTCCTCGTACCCTTTTTGAATACTTAGGACTGCCTGCAAAACCCGTAATTTTTATTATTTCGGTATCTTCATTTAGTTCCAATAACTCGCCATCTTTTTTAATACCCAAAATATCGGTAATTCTATTTTTAAGGTCAGTTTTTGGTAATTTCAATGATTCAGAATTATTATTAAAAAAACTAAATTCAACGTGTGGATTGGGTAGTGCCACCCTATAAAACTCATCAAAAATATGGCGGGTTTCAATGCTTGGCGATTTTAAAAAATTGCGGCGGGCGGGGATATTAAAAAAAAGATTTTTAACGGTAATGGAAGTGCCTTCCGGGCAGTTTACCTGTTCATGAAGCATTACTTCACTCGCTTCAATTTTTAATTCTGTACCCAGCGAATCTTCATCCCTCCGGCTTTTCATTTCCACTTGTGAAACCGCAGCAATACTGGCTAAAGCTTCGCCTCTAAAACCAAAAGTTGTTAACCGGAAAAGATCGTCGGCTTTTTTAATTTTCGAGGTAGCGTGGCGTTCCCAACACATACGGGCATCGGTTTCGCTCATGCCTTTTCCGTTGTCTTTTACCTGAATAAATTGAGTTCCGGCTTCTCTTATAAATAATTGAATTTTATCCGCTCCGGCATCAATGGCATTTTCAAGTAATTCTTTAACAACCGAAGCAGGACGCTGAACCACCTCACCGGCGGCTATTTGGTTGGCTATGCTTTCGGGCAAAAGACGGATTACATCGGACATGCTTATTTTAGATTTTAGATTTTGGAATTTAGAATTTTAATTCGCAAAGTTGATAAAATGTCACTGAATAATTGACTTGTGTGTAAAAGTTTAAAAACACTAATTGTGAAGTCTATATTTGATAATGTTACAGCTTTTATATTACAGATGGACTTCTTCAGAATCCACTTTTTCAAAATCATTTCATTTTTACAAAAAATGCATTTCTAAATTTTACTTGATTAGAAAAAAATATGGATGTGGACGTATCGAATTTAACCTTAATGTAATTTTAAAAAGGGAAATTTTTAGTGTCATTTTTGGAATTATGCAAAACTGAAAATAAGTTGAAACAGAAAATAAATCATTTTAATAATTTTTTCTTTAAAGTATTAAGCTAAATATAAACTTCACCAAAAATTATATAAAAAAAATCCACATTGATATTATTAAAATTAATAAAGAAATAATGAGGTTAAGTAGCTATACTGCTGAATTATTTAAAACAGGCAACCAATAAAAAATATCTGTTTAAAGGATTAAAAGTCTCGCAATTTACCTCTCAATTTTTTTAAAAAAAAAGAATATTCATAAAAGTTTGATGAGAAAATTGTTTTAAAAAAGCAGAAAAATAAAGTCCTGAAATGAAAATTTGTACTTAAATTCAAACACTTAAATATCTTGTATGTTGATAAACGGGTTTTAATTTATGAATATTTTGTTATATTTGACCTCTTAACCCCGTCTGATATAACCAATGCGGATACTAAATTGCTTAGCTTTAATACTTATTTCGTTGACTGCATATGCACAGCCAAAGAATGATAGTTGTAATAAGCCGCAAGCCATTCCAATTCCTTCGGGCGGTTATGGAACGGGAGTTTTTATTACCGATTCATTCAATATTTACACGGCAACTGTTGAAGGAGCCGAATATTTTCATCCGGATTTGGTAAGTGTTGGGAATGACAAAAAATCAATTTGGTTCAAATTTTATTTACCGGTCAAACGGGCGGTTAGAATCGAATTAAAACAACCGAGTACCAAAATAAATGCCAAAGATGTAGGGTTTGTAACCTATAAATCCAATTCATGTTATCCGGGACTAAGCGCCGCCACGGCTGCCTATATTACACCGCTCAATCAGTTCGGAAGCTCCTTTCATCCCTGTATGGAAGCGGGTTGGTATATGATTCAGGTTGGGAGCAAAGCGAGTTCAAATGGACCGATTTTTATTGAATTAACTATTTCTTATCCGGTACAACATAAATCGGTGAACAGTTCTTACTATGATTTAACAGATTCGGCCTATAATTTCGGAACATTAGCAATAGGCCGCAATGAAAAATTTATAGAATATGAAACGGGTTGCCACACACTTCAGGATTCGGCTGAGTACTATCCTGGAATTGGCAGTGCTTATAAAGACTATTCACAAACAAGCTGGCATATTTTTAAATCAGCCCGACGGATTGATTATTTGGAGCTTTTTCTTTCAGAAGCCTTTGCCAGTCCAATGGTTTATTTTCCAACGGGAACAAAAATTTATGCCAATATTTATGAAGGCGATGCTAAAACAACCAATTATAAAACTTTAAAAAAAATTGATTCAGTTTTGGTCTTTGATTTTGACAACCGGATTACTGTTAAAGGATTTGCAGGTAAGGCTTACATGTGTAAATTGAAATCCAATACCAATTATTCCATTCAACTAATTTTTAAATATGATTTTTACAAACAAATAAGATTAACACTGCGGCACCGAACTGCTGATTCGGCTACACTTTCGCCCCAACCAAAGAGAAGTGCGATGCCCTCAAATACCAGATTAGGGGTGTTGCCTTCATCAGCAGATGGAACCCAAACCGTTTTAAAAAATTATTTATCGTGTGATAGTCGTCTTATTAATTCAGCTTGTGGAAGTGCCAATCCATCCAATGGAATTTCGATTGGAGGGATAAAATACAAGCTCGCTGCCTGGGCTTCATTTAAATTAGGAACCCCTGTTAATTTGAATTTTGAATTTTTAAATACAAATAATAATCAGTGTGCCGGCAAATTGGCCTACCGGCTTTTTTCAGATTCAATTCCAATAAATTGTAATTCATTTGATACCACCAAACTTTATGGAAAAGGAATTTTAAACGGGACATCGTTTTTTTGTGTTCCTCCCGGAAATTATTCGATACAAATATTAGGAATTGATACCGCCGATTTTTCATGTGGAAAAGGAGAGCATTTAGGATATAATATTGATATTGGAATAAATGTAATTAATGCTGTTGAATTTAGCAGATTTGGGCTTGCCGATTCATCGCGCATAGACAGTATTAATGGATTTAAACCACTTTTAAATACTCAAACCTATTCGGCAAAATCGGATGAATTTGGATGCGGACATTCTGTATTGCCCGGTGCCAACAGGTGTGATACTGCTCATAAAAAAGCAATTTATCGTTTACTTAAAATCGGTGATTCGGATGCCGATGGACAGGCAGATAGCGGAATGCTTTCAATATTTAACTTAAAAACAAATAAAGGACCTGAAAAAATTCAATATGCCTTTTATAATAAAAACCTACGTCAATTAGCCATCAGTCAAAACAGATTCAGATATCCCGATACACTTGCCAATCCTGGTTTGTTGGCAGGCTGTACCTATTACAATGTAGCATTTAACGGAGCATCAAGCCGCTATTATTGTATAACCCCGGGCAGTTACACATTAGCTGCTTTTGGTGGAGATTACCATCTTGGAATAAAAGATCAGCCCCAATTTATTTTTACTAAAACTACTACCAAGTACGGCAAAACAAGTTCGCCCGAAGTGATGGATACCATTAAAACCAGCACCAATTCACAAATTGATTATTTTGGATGTTTAAATAACGCCGAAATAATATTGGGAGGCTATCCGTGTAGCAATAAAAAAGTAATATATCGTGAATTTTATTTACCAGCTCCACAACTTTTGGAAATTACAAATTTTGACCCAACCAGTTTTGCCTTTATTGGTACCAATACCCTTTATAGAGGAAAAATTTCACAGGGAAAATCGGGTTTGGCACTTTACAAAGATCCGGATGGAAGAAAATGGGAATGTTTTGTAAAATTCAGATCGAACGATTGCTATCCTTTACCTGCCGGATGGTACACCATTATTAGTTCAACCAATGGCCCAAGTTATGATGACAATACCCCATTTGATGATGCACAGCATCAAAGTTCAGGAAATGTGAACGGTAAAAACAGAATATCCATCAATATTATAACACAGATTGCGTCCAAGTTTAACCGGCCATTTAAGGCCTGGCCTGTAAATGATAGCTTAAATTCAGGAAAACCTTTAAGCTGGAAACCCAATTATGGCAGCAAAATAAATCCCAATAACGGGTATATCTATAATCTGCGTCCCGAAAATTTTACTTGTATTCCTGATACTCCTTTTTCAATGCATCCAATAATTCCTTGCAGCAATAATTTAAGTCATATTGCCTATTATGTTTTTGGGTTAAAAGAAGAATCTTATTTGCGGGTACTGGGTTTAAATCCAAATATTAAAGCATATATCTTTGATTTTGATGTACGAAAAGATTCGGCCAAAATGAAAACCAACACACCTTTGCAAAGCTGTAATTCATTTAGCCGTGTTGAAATGTGCCGCATTCAGCCCGGAACATATACCTTGGTTTTAATGGGAAGTAATTCTATTTCTTTTCCGTTTAAGGTTTCACCCGCGTTGTATATTGACAGTACAGGAACATCGCGATTTGATTTTGCAAATAAGGCGTATGATTTTGGAAGTGTATCGGGCGATTCAGTTTGGTATTCAGGTAAAAAGGGAACCACTCATCCAACTGTAAGCGGTCGTGCACCAAGCAGTGACTTTTTCTTTTGCACTACGGGCGGAGCCGATACAGACCCGGCTTTTCCATGTGGTGGATTATTTAATCCCAATGTATATCCTGATAAAACCAATAAGCCCCTTTATAATGTTGACAGTTCAGGTAATAAATACAATTATTTGGGATATCATGCCCTCAGAAATTTGTGGTACACCTTTACCCTAAAAGGAGCTGGAAAAGCTAAAATTAAAGTTGAAAACTTAACCAATGGAACAATATGGGGCAATAATTTAAGCTACGGAGTTTATTTAAGTGATGAAAAAGGAGTTTTAAATTTTGATACGTTACGAAAATATGGACGTATAGACTCAACCGTATCATCCGGATTAAGCCGATTGGAATACAGGCCGGGAGGTGGTTCGTGCAACGGAACCGAATGGCTCACAGTTACCAAAGATATTTGCGATTCGGTAAACGAAAGAAGATATTATGTATTGGTTTCACTTAATGAAGTGGCTTTACCTAATTTAAATTCACAAATTGCGGTTAGTATAATATACGATTCGGTACGTGTTCCTTCCAAAAAGTACGATAAATATTCATTGGCAAACAGAATAAACGGGTTAAATCAAATAAATCCGCCCTATACCAATACCACACTCACCTCAGATGTTTTGTTAAAAGGAAGCCCCGGATTTTTTGTAGCTACTACAACCGATACCTCCGACCAAACAACAAATTGCACCATATTCGGTAAAAAGAGCGGAACAATTTGGTATAAATTTTATGCCGACAGTACAGGTACTCTATTGCTAAATTTAAGAAGATATACGTTTTCATCAGGCTACAGTACCTATCTGGATTATACACCATCAAACAATCAATATGATGAGAATATTGTTTTGCTCAAGGAATTGATTTCAGGTGACTCCACTAAAAAAGGGTTACAAAAAGTAGGTTTTGATTATAATGCCATAACGCTTTCGAAATATAGCCGTGATTTTGCCTCCACTTGTATCAGCAAAGGTTGGTATTATATTCAGCTTTCATCCTGCGGGTTCGAGTGTTCGGATATGGTACAACCTGAACTGGTTATCCAATATCAAAAAGGTGATTTTTGTAAAACACCGGTTCAGTTAATTATTCCAAAAATTGGCTCAACATCGGGCACGGCCATTGTCAATTGTCACAGCATAGGAGAAGGTTATGGTGAAGATGGTTCAAATATGGGATGCTTGTATGGTCCGGCGGGTTATAAGTCCACCTGGTTCCGATTAGATTATTCAGATACAGCCAAAGCCGACATTGAATTTAAACTTACTGAAAACACAAATGTACAGCCATCAGATATTCGTTTTCGAACCTTTTACGGAGGATGCGCTGCACTAACACCGGGAGCCTGTAATACCAATTCTCAAACAGTATTTAGTTTAACCTGTATGAAACGAGGCTCTTATTTTGTCCAGGTAGTTAGTCCATCTAATGCTATAGGAAGTATTGACTTACAGATAAATGCCAAAAAGAACCAGGATACCAGTTGCAAACCATACAGCACATGGACTCCAAATGCCAATTATATTTTCAATCGTTCCTGTCCTCAAAACAAAGTAACATTTACCAATTATTCAACCAAAGGCGATTCGGTAAGTTACAAATGGGATTTTGGATTTGGGAAAACGGATACCATTTTTGCCCCGGCCGTTACCTTCCCAACAAGCGCTAACGATGTAGTTTATAAAGTAAAACTCATTGTTTCAAATTTATCGCGAAGTGCCAGCGATTCTATTTTTCAAAATATTACCATACCCGCTACTCCGGTAGTCAAACTTCCAAATGATACTGCCATATGCCAGGGTGATACCGCTTTCTTCTTTTATTCACATGCCAAATACCGCCATTATTGGCAAAATGCAAGTCAAAATAATATTTTGAAAGTAACCTTAACCGGCTGGGTTGTATTGACTGTAATTCAAAAATTTGGCAATGATTCGTGTATTTTATATGATAGCTCTTTTGTAAAAGTAAATAAAAATCCAATCGTAAACTTAGGTAAGGATACTACATTGTGCCTGGGTGATAGCATTACAGTAAGTGGTCCGGCCAAAATGAAAACCTATCAATGGAGCAATTCCAAAACCGGCCAATCGCAGAAAATAGGCGGAACATTTTCGCTTCAATTAGTTGTAACCGATAGCAATAAATGTTTTGCTTCCGATAATATTAATACCGTACTCCGAATTTATACCGACACTATTATACGTTCTGTTAAACCGGTTTGTGTTGACATAACCTTAATAAATGTTAAAGCCAAACCTGCGTTTTCGGGAAATTTTTATGGTCATGCCAATATTGATAATACCGGAAAATTCAATCCAAAAACAGCAGGCCCCGGAAATCATAAAGTATATTATAAATTTAACGATGCCTACGGGTGTTTATTTAAAGATTCTACAATCATAAAAGTAAATGCTTTGCCCGATGCAGGAATCAATGCAGCCGGGCCTTTCTGTATTGATGCCGGAATAAAAACCATATCCCCTACGACCACTTCGGGAGGCAAATTTTATGGAGGTTCGTATATTGATTCGGCTGGAAAATTCAATCCTGCTTTAGCCAAAGTTGGTTTGCACATGGTGTTTTATAGTTTAAAAGATACAAATCAATGTTCAAGTTTGGATAGTATTAAAGTAAAAATAAATGCTTTGCCCGATGCAGCTATTATTGCAGCCGGACCATTTTGTATAGATGCCGGCATTCAAATTATTAAACCTAAAACCAATACGGGTGGTAAATTTCAGGGTGGAACTTTTATTGATTCTACAGGAAACTTTAATCCCAAAACTGCCACATCCGGCAATCATAAAATAAATTATTTTTATAAAGACGCCAATTTGTGCTCAAGCACTGATAGTATATTTATTAAGGTAAATCCACTCCCTGATTCAAGAATTAATGCCGCAGGGCCATATTGTATTGATGCAGGAATAAAAACCATCACTGCCAGAACCAATACCGGAGGTACGTTTTATGGAGGAAATTATATTACGTCAGCCGGAAAATTTAATCCGATGACAGCCGGTGCGGGCAATCATAAAATTTATTATACATTTACTGATACCAACACATGTACCAGTTTTGACAGCATATCAGTCAGGGTAAATACCTTACCCGATGCATCAATTATAGCCATCGGGCCTTATTGTGTAGATGCCGGAATACAAACGGTAAAGGCCAAAACCAATCCGGGTGGCAGATTTTATGGAGGGAGCTACATTGATTCTTCAGGAAATTTCAATCCCTTAAATGCCAATACCGGGGCTAATAGCATTTACTATACCATTAAGGACATCAACGGATGCATAAATAGCGACAGTACAGAAATTACGGTAAATCGCTTACCCGATGCCTCCATTAACCGGGCCGGGCCATTTTGCATTGATGCAGGAATTCAAATAATCACACCAATAACCAACTCCGGAGGTACATTTTATGGAGGCAATTATATTGATTCTATCGGAAAATTCAATCCGCAAACGGCTGCCGGCGGAATGCATAAAATACTTTATACATTTACAGATGGAAACAAGTGCACAGGCAATGACAGCATCTATGTGTGGGTTGACACATTGCCAAATGCCGCAATTTTACCGGCGGGCCCATTCTGTATAGATGCCGGAGTAAAAATTATTAAACCTCAATCCAACATAGGAGGAAAATTTTATGGAGGAAATTATATTGATTCAGCCGGAAACTTTAATCCTAAAACGGCTGCATCAGGTTTGCATAAAATTCTGTATCAGTTTACAGATTTAAATTTTTGTACCAATCATGATAGTATTTTGGTAAGGGTTAATCCATTGCCTGATGCACGAATAAATGCAGCCGGCCCCTATTGTATAGAAGCCGGTGTGCAATTAATTACTCCCAAAATAAATCCGGGCGGTAAATTTTATGGAGGCAATTATATTGATTCAGCCGGGAATTTTAATCCTTCCATTGCTAAAGCAGGAACACATAAATTGGTATATAAAATAACCGATAACAATGGGTGCACCAACAAAGACAGTATCTTTGTAAGGGTTGATAATTTACCGTACGTTTCCATAAATAGTGCAGGCCCGTTTTGTATAGACGCAAGTATCCAAATTATTACAGCGAGAATTAATACCGGTGGAAAGTTTTTTGGTGGAATGTATATTGATTCAACAGGCAAATTCAATCCAAAAACTGCAGGCATAGGTTTGCACAAAGTGTTCTATCGCTTTCAGGATGGCAATAAATGTGTAAATACCGATAGCATGCTAATTAAAATAAATGCACTGCCCGATGCTTCTATTATTGCAGCCGGGCCTTATTGTGTTGACGCAGGAATCCAAACTTTGAAGCCAAAAACCAACCCCGGCGGTCAATTTCTTGGGGGGATTTATGTAGATGCTTTGGGCAAATTCAATCCACCTATGGCAGGTATTGGCACTCATAAAGTTATTTATCAATTTACCGATGCCAATAAATGCTTTGCAAAAGATTCTATAAATATTGTGGTTAATGCCTTGCCCGATGCCACCATTATTTTTGCCGGACCTTTCTGTACCAATAATGCGCCAATTATTGTAAAACCCCGAATTAATCCCGGAGGAAGATTTTATGGAGGCAATTATATTGACTCCTTTGGGCTGTTTGATAATGCGAAAGCAGGAGCAGGCAAGCATAATGTGGTGTATAAAATTACGGATAGTTACGGGTGTAAAAATAAAGATTCGATAAGCATTACTGTAAATGGCTTGCCCGATGCACGTATAAATCCGGCAGGGCCATTTTGTGATAACGACGGTATAAAAGTAATAACCCCGATGACCACACCCAATGGCATATTTTACGGCGGAACCTATATAGATGTCAATGGTAATTTTAGCCCAACGGTATCTATGGCCGGCGACCATCCCGTATTTTATAAAGTGTCGGATAAAAATACCTGTACCAATCTGGATTCGATAAAAGTAAAAGTAAATACAATACCCGTGTTTAATTTTACCGGCAAACCACTTACAGGGTGTGAGCCATTATTAGTAAATTTTGAAGGTGGAGCAGGGTTTAAAAAATATGAATGGAATTTTGGAAACAGCCAAAAAGCCACCGGGCCGCTTGTTCAAACCGTATATACAAATGATGGAAAATACACCGTTGCCCTTACCGTTACCGATAATAATAATTGCGTAGCCACCATTACCAAACCTAATTATATTACAGCATACCAAAGGCCGGTGGCTGATTTTAACTATGCACCCCGCGAAATTAATATAAGTGTTACCCCGGTTCAATTCACAAACTTTACAACCGGTGACAGTATTATCCGCTACCGTTGGGATGTGGATGATGTTTATGAAAGCGATTTAACGGATTTTAGCAAAATTTTTACCGATTCGGGTAATATAAAAATTAGTCTTTTGGCGGTAAACCAATGGGGATGTCGTGATAGCACGGCCCAATATATTTTTGTAATTGATACCTTTATCATTTTTATACCCAATACGTTTTCACCTAATTACGACGGCATAAACGATGAGTTTAAAGTAGGAGGTTTGGGCATTCGCAACATGGAAATGAGCATTTATAACCGCTGGGGAGAAAAGCTTTTTTATAGAAAAGACGATTCCAACTCCTTTACTTGGGACGGCTCGTATCTTGGCGAAACCGTTCAGGAAGGCACTTATATGTTTACCATTTTAGCCCGCGATCAAAAGAAGAGACCTTATTATTTTAAAGGAATGGTGACGGTATTGAAGTAGGGGGGTGAAAAAATGTGGTGAACCTTTCTTAAAATTAACTGATTTTGAAATTATTTAATCAATGATAAATTTCTTAACATAATCCTCCCGATAAATAAATGGCATAAGAACAGTAATAGTTTCATTATATAAATTGTCAATAGCACTTTGACCAATTATTTCTTTTCTATTAGTAAATTCTAAAAAGCCTTTGCCATTTTCCTTTTTATAAAAGGTAAAAATATAATTCCCAGCATTCAGGATACCAGAATTTTTATCCATTTGAAACATTATCTCTTTTAATATCATTTGCTTGGGACTAAGTAATAGACTTGAGTAACTTCCTTTCATTGAAAATAAATCGGATTTTTTGTTCAATTTATTTTCTAAATATTGCTGATTATCATAAAAGTAAATAGGGAAAAATACACTATTAAAATTACCATCAACACTTTTCATTGTAATCATTAAATCTTCAAGAACACCCTCTCTTGCACCTTTATTAAAAATCGACAATTGTAGTCCCAAGGTTATTGTGATTAAGTTATTTTCGCCTTTTTGAGATACTAAATAAATATTTCCTAAAATTATTCTTGCAGAAAATGGCCTAAGCCACGTTAACCAAGCAATAGTTAAAGAAACAATTAACGAAATAATTGAAATTAATAAATTAAAACTCATAGCAATAATTAAGTCTTCAATATTAATAGAAAAACACTAATACCAGAAGAACCAAATTTCTCTGAATGCACCAACATATTTATTAACTTTGAGCCGATTAAAGTGACCGATGAAACTTACAGACCCATTTGAAATTTTAAATCCCAACGAAAGATGGGCACCTACTCAAAGCCAGATGAATGCTTTTAAAAATGAGTACGAAAAACTATTGCCTCCTTTGGTTTATAAAATCCGATTGGCGGTTGCAGCTTGGCGAGATGATAATTATAAGGGCGCATCACAAACTTCTATATCATTATTGAACTTTTGGTTTAATGAGGAACATTTAATAGGGCAAACAAAATTCAGTTTTTTCTTTTCACAACGTGAGGCCATCGAATCCATTATTTACTTGTATGAAGTAGCCAAAGCCAAAGATAAATATGAGTTGATGAAGTTTGATTCTTCGGAAAGAATAAGTACCGGAATGTTTGATGAAACCTGGACTCGGTATGTAATAAAAATGGCTACCGGCAGCGGAAAAACCAAGGTGATTGGCCTAACTTTGGTTTGGTCATATTTTAATAAACTGTATGAAGCAAATAGCACATTATCAAAGGATTTTTTGATAATTGCCCCAAACATTATTGTTTTAAACCGGCTTCGCAAAGATTTTGATGGTCTTAAAATGTTTTTTGATGAACCCTTTATTCCGGAAAACGGAATGAACAATCAGGACTGGAAAAACGATTTTCAATTAACCTTACATATTCAGGACGATCTAAAACCAATAACCGAATCGGGTAATATTTTTCTTACAAATACTCACCGGGTAGGTTTTGAGGAAGAACCTATACAATCGTTTGAAACCACTTTTCTTGGGGTAAAACCTAAACCCGATGCCGACACCTCAAAAGGGTTGGATTTAGGAAAAATTTTAAGAAGTGATAAAATTAAAGATTTGGTGGTATTGAATGATGAAGCCCATCATATACACGACAGTTCATTAAAATGGTTTATCAATATTGAACAAATAAGCAACAAATTAAAACTAAAAAACGGGAATGGTATAAGTTTGCAAGCCGACTTTTCGGCTACACCTAAGCACACTAAAGGAGCTATTTTCGTGCAAACTATTTGCGATTATCCGCTGGTGGAAGCTATTAAACAAAATGTGGTGAAGTCGCCTGTATTGCCCGACGAGGCATCACGACAAAAAATTCAGGAAAAAGATAGCAGCGACTTTGTAGAACGATACCGGGATTATATACATTTGGGTTATTTGGAATGGGAGCAACATTATAATGAATTAAAAAATCATAAAACGCCCATTCTTTTTATCATGACCATGAGTACCAGAGAGGCTGATCAGGCAGCAGCATTTTTGGAAAGCAATTATCCGGTAATGAAAAATTCGGTTCTCACCATTCATACCAACAATTCGGGTGAAATAAAGGAATCAACCGCTACTAAAAAGGACAAAGAAGAATTAGAAATTCTTCGTAAAGCAGCCGATGAAATTGACAAAGACCATTCTCCATACAAAGCCGTAGTTTCAGTATTGATGCTTCGCGAAGGCTGGGATGTAAAGAATGTTACAGCCATTGTTGGGCTTCGTCCATTTGGGGCTGATTCTAAAATTTTACCGGAACAAACGATTGGCAGGGGTTTGCGAAAAATGTTTTCGTTAGACATGCCCGAAAAATTAGTTGTTATCGGTACTCCGGCCTTTTTGGAGTTTGTTGAAAGCCTTAAAACCGAAGGGGTTGAATTTCAATATAGCCCAATGGGTAAAGGGTCAAAAAGCAAAAGCCCTGTAATTATTGAAGTGGACAAAGAAAATCCGGACAAGGATATAGATGCCCTGGATATCCCGATTCCTCAAATGAGTCCCCGAATATACAGGGAATTTAAACACCTGGAATTGATAGATGTAAGTAAATTCAATAACGAAAAAGTAGTATTGCAAAAATTTAACAGTGATCAACTAAAGGAAATTATCTTCAATGATATTGAAGGAGATTTTTCTCACAAAACTATTTTTAAAAATACGGTTCCCGATTATCGCAATGTTATTGGTTTTTTTACATCGGCCATTTTAAAGGAAAGTCGCTTGGTAAGTGGTTTCAATATCTTATATCCCAAGGTAGAAAGTTTTATAATGTATCAGTTATTTGAACCGATAGGGACACAAAATTTTGTGTCGCTAAGCGACCCCCAAACCATGCGAAACCTTTCCGAAATTCACACAAAGGAAATACTGAAATCAACCTTTAAAAAAGCAATTGACGAATTAACCATTACCGACAAAGGCACGGCAGAGGTTAAAAATTATATTTTATTAAAACTTACCAAACCAAAGGTTGTAGAAAACCAACCTTTCATAGTTGCCAAAAAATCGGTATTCAATAAAATTATTGGTGATAATGATTTTGAACTGGAGTTTGCTTCCTTTTGCGAAAATCGGTTTGAAGATGTAATGTCAATTGCCAAAAACACCATAGGCGAAGGAGGCATTAATTTTAGCATTGAATATCAAAAAGAAGATGGAAATATAGCCTCCTACTTCCCCGATTTTTTTATAAAAATTTCTCCTACATCCTATTATATTGTGGAAACCAAAGGCCGCGAAGATTTAGATGATATTCGAAAAATAAAACGCCTGTCAATATGGTGCAATGACACAAACAGTGCCATGAGTAGAGACGGGTTGCAACCTGTCTCTACCTATTTACCGGTTTATATAAAGCAGGAAAAATGGGAAGATGTAAAAAAAGATTTAAAATCATTTGCAGATGTTTGTAAATTATTTGAAGTGAAATGAGAGAGACTCAGTTTATTGAAAAGAAAAAGTTAGATACGGTAATTGGTAAAACTGCCAATTGGAAAGAATTAGCGAAAGACTGTGTATGCTTTGCCAACTCCAGAGGCGGCATTATTTTAATTGGTATCAGCGATCATGAAGCTGAGCCACCCTACAATCAAAAAATTGAAAAAGATTTACCTTTTAGGATAAAAAAGAAAATTTCGGAGAACTCGGTAAATGTAGGAATAAACCCCATTATTAAAACATCAGAAAATGGTGGGGCCTATATTGAACTCGAAGTTTTATTTAGTTCTTCTACCATAGCGTCAACCACTGATGGGAAATATTACTATAGGAGCGATGATACCTGTGTGCCTTTATTACCCGATGAACTTTCAAGACTTTTTACAGATAAGCCTTCATTTATTTGGGAAACCCGAAAAACAAAAGTGCCTATTGCTGAAATTGACTCAAATAAATTTTTCAATTTTAAAAAAGATATTCAAAATTCTTCACGTACATCCATAAATGTTAAACAAAAGTCAGACGATGAACTATTAGAGCACTATTTTTTTATAGAAGATGGTTTTCTTACTAACCTTGGATTGATGTGGCTTGGTAAGCGAAACGACAGAGCTAAATTACTCTATGCACCAACCATACATTTTTTAAAGTTTGATGAACTTGACCAGAAGGTAAACAAATTGCTTTGGGAAGATCATTCATTAAATCCTAAGGAATTGATTGAAGCCGTTTGGACCGAAATTCCTGACTGGAAAGAAGGTGTAGATGTGGCAGATGGCATGTTTCGTAAATTTGTACCCAACTATGAAGAAGAAGTTATACGTGAGCTTATGGCAAATGCTTTGGTGCACCGGCCATATACAACAAGGGGCGATATATTCATCAATCTTTACCCCGACCGATTGGAAGTGGTTAACCCGGGACTTTTCCCCATAGGCGTTACACCGGCTAATGTATTGCATAAAAATGTAAGACGCAATCCTTATATAGCTCAGGTTTTTTACGATTTACACTTAATGGACAAGGAAGGTTCCGGTATTGATAAGATGTATCAGGTATTATTGTCCAATGCTAAACACATACCCATTCCGTATCAGGGGGATGATTTTGTAAAGTTTACTATTAATAGACGGATTTCTAAACCTGAAATTGTTTCTTTGATTAACAGAGCTAATCAGGAATTTCAATTAAATTCTAAAGAATTAATTTCATTGGGATTAATTGCTCAAAAAAATTCTATTTCGGCTTTAGAGTTCTCAAAAGAATTGAATTTACCTAACCAAACTAATGTGGTTTCAAATTGGTTGGGTCGCTTGTCGGAGCTTGGTTTATTAATATCTAAAGGAAATACAAAAGGCAAGGAATATGCAATAAATCCTGATTTTTTGAAAAAAGCCAATTTTAAAGGCAAAACTAATTTGAAGCGTATTGAGAACCATCGCTTAGAAGAATTGATTTATCAGGATGTAAAAATTTATCAGCCAACTCCAATAAGAGATATACATACCAGAATAGGTCAAGAAATTTCGAAAAACAAAATTCAGAAAGCACTTAAGGCAATGATTGTTAAAGGGATATTAGAAAGTAATGGAATGCTTAAAGGAACGGTTTATTTTATACGCCAAATAGGGTGAAATAAAAGCCATTTTTTACGCTAAAGCGTATAAAATTTGCCTAATAAAAACTCAAAACATTAAATATCAAGTGTTTCTATTAGGTAAAAACACATGAAATAAACGGTGTAAAATAAGATAGAACACAAAAAAATGCTAAATAGAAAGAGCCAGCACAAAATATTCTTTAGACCAAATAGGGTGAAATAAACACCCGTTTTTATATAAAATGTTAAGAGAAAATGGTCTATATAACAAAAATAGATTGATTATTAAAGAGTTATATTAGACAAAACAAGGTGAAAAAAACAGTAAAAAATCTATAAAAGATAATATAAAGTCTAAAGAATTACACAAATGAACTTGAACGATACCGATAAAGACAAAATAATAGCCCTGATAAAGGCAGGCCAAAAACTGCCCAAAGAATACATCTATAAACTATTTGCCGATGAAGAAGATGTGTTTTTGTTTTGGAATGGCCGAAAGGAAGATATAACCAATATTGCTTTGCCTTTTCATAGCATTGAACATATTGACGAACCGCGAAAAGAAAAAGACAAGCTACAAGCCAGTATGTTTGAAACCGATTACCGGGGCCGCCAACTAAAAGGCTGGACAAACAAACTAATATGGGGGGATAACAAACTTATACTTTCCTCTTTAGCCAACGGCCCCATGCGCGAAGAAATAGAAAAAGCCGGTGGATTAAAACTAATAAGCATTGACCCGCCTTTTGCCGTAGGTGCTGACTTTGGTTTTGATATACAAATTGGAGACGAAACTGCTGAAAAGAAACAAAGTATTATTGAAGAAATTGCGTACCGTGATACTTGGGGGAAAGGCTTATCCTCTTATTTAACTATGATATACGAACGACTAAAACTCATGCATAATTTATTGGCGGAGGATGGAAGTTTTTTTCTTCATTGTGATTGGAGAGTTGTAGATATTTTAAAAATTGTGCTCAAGGATATTTTTGGGGAAAAGAATTTTTTAAATCAAATTATATGGCATTATTATAATATAGCACCGAGTAGTAAAAGATTTTTTGCAAAGAATCACGACGTAATATTGTGGTTTTCAAAAAAAGAAAATGGGCAAACATTTAAAATTGATATACTAAGACAACCTTATGCCGAAGGAAGTCAATATGCAAAATCAGGGTGGTCAAAAGATTCAATTTATAATCCTAACCCAGATGGTAAATTGATGGATGATGTTTGGGATATACCAACAATAAACAATATGGCTCATGAAAGAGTTGGTTATGCAACCCAGAAACCCGAGAAACTAATTGAAAGAATTATTGAAGGTTGCAGCAACGAAGGAGATTTATGTGCAGATTTTTTTGGTGGTAGCGGTACGCTGGCGGCTGTTGCCGAAAAGTTGGGTCGTAAATGGATAAGTTGTGATTTAGGAAGGTTTGCCATACACACCCAACGCAAACGCCTGATTGGTGTGCAACGCGAATTACAAAGCACCGGCAAAGATTTCAGGGCTTTTGAATTATTGAATTTGGGCAAGTATGAGAGGCGGTTTTTTATGGATGACCTATCCAACGGTAATCATAAAGCTAAAGAGGATTTGTATGTTGATTTAATTTTGGAAGCCTATAAAGCCAAACGGATAGAAGGACACGGCACTTTACACGGAAGTAAAACAGGACGTTTTGTTCATGTCGGCCCCTTGGATGTGCCGGTAACCCAAAGCCGGTTGATGGATATTTTTGAAGAATGCCGCCAAAAACTTTACACCCATGTGGATGTATTGGGTTTTGAATTTGAAATGGGTTTAACCCCCCAATTTATTCAGGAATTGAAGGAGAAAGGGGTTTCCATAACGCTAAAATATATTCCCAAAGATGTGTTTGATAAACGGGCGGTAGAAAAAGGACAGGTGAAATTTTTTGATGTGGCCTATCTCAATAGCAAAGAAACCGTAAAAGGCAAAACAGTTACCATTGAACTTACCGATTTTGTAACCCATTACACTCAGGATGATGTGGAAGATATACAACAATCCATGCGCAAAGGCTCAAAAGTGATTATAGAAGATGGCCAGATTTTGAAACTTGAAAAATCGGAATTGGGCATTATCACCAAAACTATCCTCACCGAAAACTGGTATGATTGGATAGACTATTGGGCTATTGATTTTGACTACCTCAGCAAACCTGAAATCATAAAAATAAAAAAGGAAGATGGAAATGTAGAAGAAAAATGGACAGGCAATTATTTATTTGAAAACGAATGGCAAAGTTTCCGCACCAAAAAATCACCAACCCTTGAATACACCAGCATAACCCACGAATACAAACAACCCGGCAAATACAAAGTAATGGTGAAGGTGGTTGATATTTTAGGAATTGATACGAGTAAAATTATTGAGGTGAGTGTTTAATTATATTATTAATAATGAGTGGTAGAATTCGAGAGGACTTTTGTGGGATAAATTATCGGATGTGCTGGATGAAAGAAGTAAAAAAAAT
>CAYHCM010000037.1:0-27696 GCA_964355045.1 uncultured Chitinophaga sp.
CCTTTTTAATAACAATTGAAAAATCAAAACAATTTCTTCTATTCACTCATTTCCTCCTGACTTGTCCGCTCTTCTAAGTTTTAAAAACCAAATCCTTATCTAGCTTGAGTTTCAAGGATTTTTTTTTGATTTTAACCGCACTAACAGCAAAATATTAAATATTTATTCTTTAAAAATTAAAAGCCTTTAGAATCAATTAAAAATTCTAAAACTCAGAAAAAAAATATTTATCCAATTCTCAACGATTAAATATAGAAAAAGTCAATTTTTATAAGCCTTCAAATTTATCAAGCCGCACTAAAATGGACAAGTCAGGAAAAATCAAAACAATTTCTTCTATTCACTCATTTCCTTTATCCAGAAGGTATATTTGGAATTTGGGTTATTATTGATATACACACGCGCTTCCTCCTTCGACTTGAATCTTCCAACGGAAACATATAACTGAGTAGTTCCCGGATTTTTAACCAAAATAGTTTTATACCCATCGGCTTGTAATTTTTTGGCGAAGTTTTTGGCATTGCTTTCCAATGAAAAAAGGCCGGTAACTATATAAAATCTTCCGGTGCCTGATGAGGCGGCAGGTTTTGCCGGGGTTACGGTTTCTTTGGGTTCATCATATGTCGGGGTTGTTGGCGTAGTTTTCCTGGCAGTTTCTATAACCCTGGTTTCTTTTACAATTACTATAGTATCTCTTACCCTTATAACTTTTGGTTGTGGTTCTGTCCATCGGTCTCTTACAGGTACAGGTTCCACATCTTTTTCTTTCGACTTGAAGGTAGGAGTATAAGTAAATATGATTTCATGCGAATTGCCTAATTTAGATAATTTTCTCAAAAAAGTTTTTTCATACATGTAGCCTATCTTTACATCGGGAAGCACCCAAAGTCCGGCCATTAATCCCATAGCAGCTTTTGGCCTTATCCACAAGCCACCCCAAACCAACCCTGTTTTTTCGGCTAATAAATTGATATCAACCCGTAACGGAATATTTTTTTGAGCCTGCCAAAAAACAAATGGAGTTATAAGAACATCCTCGTCGGGCTGAATGGTGTATTTAACATGCCCGTTGGCAATAGCGTTATTTGTATAATCTAATTCCCCTTTTATGGTTTCGCCTAAGGTATTTTTGCTTTTTATCAGTTGTTGTACCGCAGCACCAATTTCCAAAACATCCGTATTAAACGAAAGACCCGCTCTGAAATTAACCGATGTTTTATTAGCGCCAAACATGGAAGTATAAAAAGGATCTTCGTAATCCTCTGTAAGGATAGATGAAGGATTGGCGTTTACAGAAATAAAATCGAGCCCCATACCAAAACGAAGATTATTATTTTCATCCATATTTTTCAAACCGTAAGCATAGCTTAATCCCATCACCTGTTTGCTGATAAAAGGCGCTTTTTCGGCCCAAAAGAAACCACCAACGGCTGATTTTATAGCTTCAGGCGATATGGCAAACGAACCCATAAACGCCTCCGGGCTTCCTTGTATTCCGGTCCAGTATTTTCTACCGGCCATGGTAATATTTAGGGGTGAAACGCTTCGTGCCATTGACGGGTTTGAAATATTGAGCATTTGCGAAGTGAAACCAAACAACGGTGCCTGTTGTGCAAAGGCTGAAAATGAAAAACCGGAAAGGAGTATTATGAGGGTTATATATTTAGTTTTCATAGATAATTTTATTTTAAGTTATTTAATATAGTTAAAATGCCGGTATAGGTTTTTCCTGTTTTTTTATTTTCAATTACATAAACATAATATCCGTCGGGCAATGGCGTGTTATTTCGTTCACCATTCCAGTTATTATTATAGGAGAGGGAAGAAAACACAAGCTGACCTTCACGGGTAAATACATTTACATTGCAGTTTTTAGGATCGCTTATATTGCTCAAAACCCAGGTATCATTATGTCCGTCGCTATTTGGAGTTAAAAGGTTTGGAACAGAGTTGGTATTATCTGAATTAACAAAAACCGTCATGGTATCCATTCTTTCGCAACCAAACGTATTATAAGCCCTTAAAATATATTTTGTTGTTACCAAAGGCCGGGCCGTCGGCGTTAGTATCGTGGCGTCATTGAGAAATAAATCAGGTATCCATTCAATCATACCATCCGAAGTACCTTTAAAAGTTACCGGTTTTCCGGGAAGCACCGTAAAGTCGGGCCCGGCATTTACAGATGGCCGTCCTAAAAGTGTAATTCGAATACTGTCGGAACTAAAGCATTGTGAAGAAACAGAAATTGTTGCTTTTTTAAAGGTATTGGTACTTAATAAAAGTGAATCATATGTTCCGAGGTCGTTCCATACTACGGTTCCGGCAGATTTGGTAATCTTTACTTTCTGAACGTCGCCTGTGCAAAGGACTGTATCACCGTGTGGTTTAAGCTTTATTGAAGGGGTAACATATGACATAACCGAAACCGGAAGAGTATCAGAACAGCCATTGGATAAAGTTATCTTTAGTCGGCCTGTTTGAACACCTGAAACGCCGGGTGTAAAAACTAAATTGGGAGTTGTAAAAATTGAAGTGTTTATTTTCCATTCTGTTTGGCTAATAGTAGTTAATGGAGGAAGTACAGAGGTATTTGTAACATCAATAGGTGCCGGGAAACAAGGGAGTTTGGCTGAATAGCTTAATACCGGTAATGAATCTATGGTTATCAATTTTGTAATTGTATCTGTAAATCCGCCTGAATTTGTAATAATTAGTTTAATGGTGTAAGGTCCTGATACACGAATCAGTTTTTTAATGGTATCTGAATTTTCAGGGGTTAAAACAATGGACTTACCGTTGATTGACCATTCCCAAAAAAGAAGTGGATAAACGGAGCGGGAGTTTTCGGCTGAAATAATCAAAGAATCGTTGGCACAATGACCTGAAGTGGTAATTAAAGCTACCGGATATAAACCTGAAAGAATATTATTACCTCCAGTTTGATTACCAAACGCATAAAATCCAAATCCGGGAGCACCAGTGGCACTAAGTCCATAGCCCTTTCCGGGAGTAGTACCCGAGCCACCTAAATTAAAACTGGTGGTTCCATTACTAAATACTACCCTTAAATTAGCAGGGTCATTTACCAAATCATTAATAAGTAATGTATCATACGACATTCCAACATTTGTTAGTGTAAAACTTGTACTATTAAGAGGATTTGTCAACTGCCAGTATCTAATATCTGAGATATGAGAAATATCGGTTGGTAAAGTTAAAATAGGAGCCTTGCCGCTAAAACTTTTGAAACCAATATCAAAAGTTGTAATGCCTGAAGGCCACACAGCACTAATATAAACCGGCCTGAATTCATTACTTAAACCAATAGGAATAACATCATTAATATTAAAGCCTACAGTTAAACCCAAATATCTTATATATAAAGGGCCTTTAACATAGCTTAGCGCATTGCCCGGATAAACATTAATATTACTTCTGAAAAGTATTAGCGTGTCGGAATTGGTTGTTTCTACAAATCCCTGTATCAATTGCAATCCATTGCTGAGCGTCAATTTACCATGTAGATATAAAGTTTCATTTAATCCCTGCATTACTATTCTGCCAATACCGGCAGCAGGATGTGTGTATAAATTTATGGATTTGGTAATGGAAACAAATTCGGTACTGCTAATACTGTCAAGATAAATATTCCATCCATTGCTTGCTTTTGTATGAGCAGAAGTCAATGAATAATTCCCATCGCGAGTAGTTACATACAAATTGTTGTTCTTAAACAATACCCATCCCAAATTATTTTTGTCAAGGTAATGCCGTATTTTATCTTCCACGTCAAATGGTTGTCTTCCTGTAAGTCCATTTCCTGAAATACCGTTATAAACACAATTTGTTGCATCAATATCCGACACCGGAACAAACCCTATCATAGAAGCATCAAGAAAAATATAATATTTTGAAATCAAGTCGAAGGTTGTATTGGTAGGTACAACATTAGTATTGCCTTTTAACGTAATTCCATAAGCTGATTGTGATAATTTTGTATCACTCAAAGCAAGAGTAAATAAGCCCCCGTCGGATACTGCACTTATTGCTGAACTGTCAAGTCCCTTCAATTCAGAATTAAGAATTGTTACAGAGACTGCAGGGGTTAAGACTGATTGTTGAAAATACATGCCTGTTTCTCCTCCTGTTATTATATTATCCGAAAACAATAAGTTAAAGGAATTATAAACATCTTGCACAATTATTCCACCCTTTGCATTAATAATGGTAGTACTCACAATATCCGCCTGTCCACTGCCATCCATATTATATAAATACATACCCGTAAAATTAATAGCCGGATCAAAGCGAGTCAAAATATTATATTGAAAAATCAGATTGTCGGTATTTCCTGTAAAATTATTTAGAAAAATACCATTGGTTTCAGCAGTTATATTTAAATACGATATGGAAAAAGCTACAGAATTTTTACTGTCAAAATTATTCATACTTAAACCACTACCTACCGAATCAATAGTAACGACTGATATATTGGCATAATAATTTTCAGAAAGAGTAATGGCTTCCGCATTTTGTTCACCGGTTTTTATTAAACAATTATTAATATTATTAGATTGGGTCACAAACACACCTGCTGCCATATTAATACCGGAAATGGCAAAGTTGGATATAATTAAATTGCTCAGTGTTAAACTGTAATAATCACCTCTGCCGGCTATCCCGTAAGAAATTTCATACTCCTTATTGTATTTTGTTAGTGAATAAAATTTATTTGGATTATCCCCGAGGAATTGAATACCATCTATTTCCACACCATACGATTGAATTTCAAAGAGGGTATTGCCTGAAATGGGGCTTCCAACAGATAAATCGGGAGATACAATAATCGTTTCAGGATTGCGGGTCATCGTCAAAGGGCTCATTCCCCAATTGGCTCCTCGTATTACCAGAGGAATATTTATAACAACTTTTTCGGCATATAAACCTTCTGAAATATTAATAGTATCGCCAATATTGGCAGAAAATAGCACATTATTAATAGTTTGCTTGGGCCCGATTCCGGGTCCCGAATTAATTGGGTCAGACCCATCATTTAACAAATCATCTCCGGTATTAACGTTTACATACCATTGGGCAGCATTGGCTGTATTAAAAAAAAGAAGCGCAAAAAGGATTGAAAATAGTTTTATATTCATGACGATAAATTAAGTGAGCAAAGTAATAGTATAAATTTATATTTTGGTGAACCTATGTATAAAAAAGTGTTAATAAAGTGACGGAGTCGAAAATTCCGTTACAAGGAAATTAACTCAGGTGCACATATCAGTAATGGATAAGCTAATTTAGAATGAATAAACATTAGAAAATTTGGTGATAGTTTGTCATATATAAACTGTAGAAAAGTTAATTTTTTAAAAATAATAATATAAAAAAAAGGTGAGCTTATTAAACTCACCAATTTCATATCTTTAATAAAGTAAATTATTTGTCATCAATTCCGGGAACATAATCAAGTATTATTCCGGATTCTTCCTTATATGGCGAAGCTACTAATACACGAGCTCCATATAGTTTTAAATTAGCAGTTCGTTGCTTCGAAACTGTTTTGTTCACTCTCTCTTTTCGTTTTAATCGGGTAACTGCCATACGTCTGTTTTTTTAAGGCTGCAAAATAAATCCTTTTTCGGTTTATAAACAAGGGGGTTTTAAAAATAGTTCGTAGCTCGAAAGTTCTTTGTTCTATGTTGCATTCCTGAGTAGTTTACTTACCGATTGGATTGACTTTTCTTACAAATTAATCTATCGGTTGGTGTCCCACCAACCGATAACAAATTTCAATTTTCAATTTTCAAAGTCTTCTTATAATCTGTACCCACTATAAAAACTATTTATTTTAGATGTTATCTGACTAAAGATGGGTTTGGTAAATTCAATAAACAACTGCTGCGGGGCGGGAGGGTAGGCCTCACGTTGTTTTATATAATTTAACTGCTCGGTTGTCAATGCCCGTTCATCCCCATTGAACCATCCCCAGCGGGTTTCCCAAACAAAAGTACCCGGCAGTTTATTTTGGCTAAGGGTTGAACCGGTTTGGGCATCTATTATTCTCATATCCAAAAGCCCGCTTGAGGCAAGGGTTTTGGTAAATGTATGCAGGGTTGCTTTTACCGTTCCATAGGTATTTTTCTTTTCTTTATTTGCCAAAGTTTCAGTTTTTAAAATCACGCTATCGCGGCTTACTTCCTGCTCCTTTTCATGTATAAAAACTTGCCCTACTACAAAATCATCAAATCTGCATTGCAAATATTGATGCGGCTTAATATTATATGTTTTTGCTTCTTCGGGGGTATAAAACCTTACAAACTCATAATTTAATGTGAATAAATATTCCTTGATTTTATTTTCAAAAAATTCGTTGCTTATTTGCATTGTTCGGCTATGCATGGGTATATGTTCCATAATAACGCGAATGGTTCCTGCTTCTTTTGCCAATTGAATTTGCTTATCTACATCCTTAAAATTTATTTGGTAAGTTTTGGCTTTTATAAAATGGCGATAGGCATTTTGAGCAGAAGTTAGTGTATTGAATTTTAATTCTTCCATCCCTAAATCGTATCTTACTGAAGCTGCATTAGCTTTGGCTTGTTCCAAATCAGTAGTATATCGGTTCGGGTCAGGTATTACTTTAAGGCAAGCCGGGCAGCGATTAATTTTATCATATATATAATTTAGGTGTTCATAATTAACTATTATCTTTTCCCATTTGTAAAGGTCAGAGGATGCTTTTAACCTGATAACATCTTCCATTTTCATGGTTACCTCATAATTATATGCCTGTTTTAGAGTTCTCGCAGCTTTTTCATTTCCCGGGCTTTTTCTTAGTTTATTAATTGAGCGGTCAATGGCCTGCGAATAATTACCCTTTTGCAATTTGCGTTGACCTGTGCAATTAATTAATACAACAGTTAAAAGAATGAAAGCTCCAAAGAAAAGGTAGAATTTTGTTTTCATATATAATTTATTTATTAATAAAATTATTAGCTAAAAGTATGCCGCGAAATTAAGTTTTGTTGGTTAGTAATTTTATTAACTCCTTCAGATTAAAATATTAATTTTAAAAAACTTATTAGAGATAATAGAATTTATACCAAGTAATACTGGGAAATGACAAATGATAGATTTATCCAAATTCCGAATATTTTTTTCCCCTTTACAATTATCGATGGAAATAGTATTTTTGAAAAGAAAAATTATAAACTATGTTGCGTGAAACTCAAAAAGTAACCGAATTGAAAAATAACATTCACTCCTTAGTTGATGAATCGAAGAGTGTAAAACTTTTACAAAAAGTTGAAAATGATTTGAAAGCTGAAAAAAATGATTGGTGGGATGAATTGCCGACAGAAGAACAAAAGCGTATCACAAAAGCATTAAAAAATGCTAAATCGGGGAAAAATTTAATTTCGCACGAGGATGCAGTTAAAAGAATTAAACACATTATCTAACTGCCAATTTCAAAATGAAAATCCGATGGGAAGAAAGCGCCATCCTGCGATTGGAAAATATTAAGGCTTACCTCATAGAAGAATTTGGATTAAAAGTTTCGGAAAATTTCGCCTACAATTCGATTCAAATAATAGAATCTTTAATCAAACATCCCGAAAAAGGTCAAATTTCAAAAAAGAATAAAGAGGTTCGTAAAATACATTTAACAAAAACTGTGGTCGCTTTTTATACGGTTCTTGAAAAAGAAATCGTAATTTTAAATGTATTTGATCAACGTAATGATCCTAATAAGAGCAAATTTTAATAAAAGCTATTATATTTCACGTGAGTAACTATTCGAATATCTTAAATAGAACTGGAATCAAATATTCTTAGAATTGAAAAGTCTATTTTTGTATTCAAACCACGTGGAGCAAATACGACATATTTTTTCTCATTTATACAAAAATTCATTAAGAAAGTTTGCGGCTATTTTAATGATTTTATTTAGTATTACTACCCTGTTTTCGCAACAAAAGATTTCTTTTAAATGGAGTGCCTTTCAAAAAGTTCGTAAATATTCGCAAGCTGTTTTTTTATTTCAATACCACACAGGATATGGTGTGATTGTAAAATCAAGTCCAAAATTTCATGGAAATCTTTCAAATTTTTTAATCAATTTTTATGATACTAATTTTATCATTAAAGAACAGCGGTCGCTTATTTTTAATAAAAACAAGGAAAAAGTATTGGACATTTGGTATTATAAAAATAGAATATTTTTTATAACTCAGGCTGATTTGCCTAATCAAAGGGTAGCCGCAAGGCTTAGAATTATCAGAACCGATACATTGAGTGCCCTGATTATTCAAAACGATTTACTTATTTTAAATAAAACCCATTTTAGCCGCGATTTAGCTTTCCATTTAAGCCGCAAAGACAGTTCATTAGGTTTATGGCATGTAAATCCTGCCGAATCAGAAGAAGCCCGTCAATCCATTACTTCATATACCTATAACAATGAAATGAAGTTGCTGGACAAGGCCATTATTGATTTGCCCGAAAAGGCGGAGTTATGCAAAGTGTTAAGAGTGGATGATATTGATAACGGCGAATTTTTAATTTATACAAAAGAATATGCTATCCGACCACTCGAAAAAAGAGGTTTTTCGCCCAATTATAAATTCGTATTTTATATTTCCAATCCCTCCAAAGAAACGTTAAAATATTTTGATTTTAAAACCGAAAAAGCCTATCTCGAAAGAGGACGGCTTAAATGGAAAGATGGTATTTTAGAAGCAGCCGGATTGTTCATGGCCAAAACAGATGGCCCAAAAATCGGGATTTGGTTTGTAAAATATAATTTTAACACCCAAGCAATGCTATTGGATACCATTCAGCATTTTGATAAAAAAGTAACTACGCTGCCAAATAACGGGTTCCAATCTTCTTTAATCCGTAATTCCAAACTCGAATCATTTTATTTGGATTATTTTATAAAACTCAATTCGAAAGACCGGATTATTGTAACCGAACAGTTTTTTTTATTGCCTGCTTCCATTGGTTCATCCTATACATACAATCGTTTTTATGGCGATATTTTGCTTTTATACATAAATGAAAATGGACGCGTATATAATGCCCAACGGATTATTAAAGCGCAGCAAACCTTTAATAATTTTGGAGAGTTTTCATCTTACTATCTTGAAAGAAAAGATTCGGTATTTCAGTTTTTTTATAATGATAATGCTAAAAATACAGGTACCAATAAATATAAACAATTAGTATGGCACAGGCACAGCAGCCTCACGCTTAACGAAGTTACCGAACATTCCATTACAAAATATTCCTTAGCTGATTATAAACAAATTGGCGGAATTATTCAGGTAAGGGATATGGAAAAGTTAGCTCCGAATAAGTATTTGGTGTATGCTAATAAATACAAAAAAGGAAAGCTGGGGGTGATGCGATTGGAGTAAATATCAAAAGTTTCAAATTCCAAAATTCAAATTTCATCCGCCTTAGGCGGATCAAATTTCAATTTTCCAAACTATCTTTTAAATAATAACCTTAAATAAAATAGTGGATTCTGGAACTGCTTTCGCATATCCACATTGGCAAACATACCGGTTATTGTTTTTTGAAGTTCCTTACTTCGAGATGCCTTACCCACTACAAAATTGAAAAGCCAGGGCCATTGGGTTAGTTTTTGAAGCAAATAACTCAATCGCGTTTCATTCCAGGTTTTGGTATATAATTCGGTATCATACTGGCTTAAAAACTCAGAAGAAAAGTTGTTTTCTGCAAGCGCTTTTTGAGCAATACCAGCAGCAATTTTTCCACTAAGCATAGCAGGGGCAATGCCTTCACCGGTAAACGGGTCTATCAATGAAGCGGCATCACCGCATAAAATAAAATGCTCCCCGCTCAATTTTCTTTTTTTTGAACCCAATGGCAAACCCCAGCCCTGAATATTTCCTTCCATAACGGCTCCTTCAAACCGTTTTGAAATTTCAGGATCATTTTGGATGGTATCTATCAACATTTTTTTTAAATTGATTTTTTGTTTGCTAATTTCGTTTGACAGCATTCCTGCACCCACATTGGCTTTGCCATCGGGCAAAGGAAATACCCAAAAATATCCGGGCTGGTATTTTTTTAAAAAAATTAATTCGATATACCCATCGGGATGTAAATTTTTCACTCCGCTGTAATAGGCTCTTACTCCGCCTGAGTAATGCTTTTTATCAAGGGTAATTCCGGCTAATTGTTTGGCAGCCAACGAACGGCTTCCGTCAGCAGCTATTAATAATTTTGTGCTTGCAGATGTTAAGGTATTTGCGTGTGCAATGGTTAAATTTAATCCTCCATTTATTTTTTCTATAGCCTTCAATTCACAGTTTTGTATGCAATGGCAAAAAGGGGATACTGTTTTTTGAAATAAAAAATTATCGAAAACTTTACGTTTGGACACATATCCGGGGGCTTTATCTTCCGGTTTGTATTCATGTTTGAAAGGGATGGAAAGTTTGGTATTATTGGGTGATACAAAAATAACCCCTTTGCTTGGATGAAAAAGTTGAGGATTACCTGAAAGTTCATGTGCTGCTTTTTCATCCCAACTCCTGAGAATATTCATAACCTTTCCGCTCAGGGCATCCCCGCAAATTTTATCGCGTGGAAAAATTGCTTTATCAATTAGAGTATGTCTCACTCCATTTTTTGATAAGAACATAGAAGTGGTGCAGCCTGCCGGCCCGGCACCTGAAATTATTATATCTGAAAAATCGGGTTTAAATGGCAAGGCCGCAAAGAAAGGACAAAATGTTCTATGTTCTTAGTTAGATGTTCTGTGTTTTGACAGAACTTAGCACTTAGAACATAGAACTTTAAAAAAAATCATTTCCCTATCAACCTCATAAACTCACTCCTTGTATCCATATCCAAAAATTTACCAAACAAGGCAGAAGTAGTGGTAAGGCTGGTATCATCCTTTATTCCCCGGCTTGAAACACACAAATGTTTGGCTTCAATAACCACTGCAACGTCTTCGGTTTTTAGGGCTTCCATTATTTCATTGGCTATCTGAATGGTTAATCTTTCCTGCACTTGTGGCCTTTTTGAGTAATAATCTACAATTCGGTTCAGTTTGGATAGCCCTGCAACTACGCCGCTTGAGATATAGCCGATATGTGCCTTTCCTAAAATGGGTACAAAGTGGTGTTCACAATTGCTGTAAAATGAAATATCTTTTTCGATAACCATTTGTTTGTAGTCATACTTGTTTTGAAATAGGGTAACATGAGGTTTATTAGCCGGATTTAGTCCCATATAATTTTCATTAATAAACATACGGGCCACACGTTTTGGAGTGTTTTTAAGACTATCGTCCGAAAGGTCGAGGCCCATGATTATCATTATTTCCCTAAAATGTTTTTCAATTAATTCTATTTTTGTTGTGTCATCCAGTTCAAAAGCATCGGGTCTAAGGGGGGTTTTAGTGGTAATGTTCATCTATTTTTTTTTTAAGTATCTAAAATCGTAAATCTAAATTAGCCTTTATAGGCTACAAAATTGCGTTCGGTTTCATAAAGCGTTATTTCCAAATCAAAGGTTGGATTAAGTTTAGGTTTAATTAAATTCCAAATAACGATGGCAATATTTTCAGCCGTAGGATTGATGTCTTTAAATTCTATGGTATCCAAATTCAAATTTTTATGGTCAAATCGTGTTTCAATGGTTTCGTAAATTATTTTTTTTAAATATTTAAGATCAATCACAAAACCGGTTTCAGGATTTATTTCCCCGGTCACTCTCACGTCCAGTTCATAATTATGACCATGATAATTTGGCAAATTGCATAATCCGAAAACTTTTTTATTTGTTTCTTCGTCCCAATTGGGGTTATTAAGTCGGTGAGCTGCATTAAAATATGCTTTACGGGTTACGGATAATGGCATTTAATTTTGAATTGAAACAATGAATAGATAAGGAAGTTCAAAGTTGGGCAATTATTTTTAAATTTTGGCTCAATAATAAATTTATGATTATTGGAAATCAACAAATAATTTTTTAAAAGATTAAGATCGGTTAATGATAAAAAATTATGGACAAATTGTTTAAAGGTTTACAAAAAGAAACTTAGATTTGTGGAGCAATTTTTGCGATTTGTTAAACAAATCGAAGATTTGATAATGCCTTAAACTAAAAAATTAAAATGAATTAATTATCAAATCGAAGATTCGATAATGTCATAAACTTAATAATAATCTTAATGAATATCACATGACCTCCATTGAGTTTAGCCATATAATAAATCAGGAATCTTTTAAATTAAAAAATTATGCTTTAATGCTAACCCGAAATGTTGAGGATGCAAACGATTTAGTTCAGGAAACAATGCTTAAGGCTTTATCATACCGTACTAAATTTTTGATAGGTACCAATCTTAAAGCGTGGTTATATACAATTATGAAAAATTCGTTTATCAATAATTACCGCCGATTAATAAGGCGCAATACCATTATTGATACTACCGATACTAATTTTTTGATGGATGTTCAGGGTAATCTTGCCGAAAATTTAGGCGAATCATACTTTATCAAAAATGATATTGGAACTGCCGTAAACGAATTGCCTGAGGATTTAAAGATAACCTTTTCATTAAATGCAGATGGCTTTAAATATCATGAAATAGCCGAACAACTCAATATTCCGATTGGAACTGTTAAAACCCGGATATTTGTTGCCAAACGCAAATTGAGAAAAAAACTGCATAGCTATGGTTTAAACTATGGCCATAAAGGAAATCTGAACAAAACATTTTTATAACTTCTTTGACCCGTTAGATTTATTTTTGTTGGCAATAAATATCGAAATTGGGATTTACTTCAATCGCCTAAGAGAGTTGTAAATCTAAAATCATAAATCTAAAATCGTAAATAGAATGGGTACTTATCTTTTAATCACTCTTACAATACTCGCCATTCCACTTATTTTTTCATTTACCAAAAAAGTCCATTTCATTTCAAATCTCAAATATGTTTTGATAAGTATTTTTATTAATGCCTTGGTTTTTATACCCTGGGACATGGGTTTTACAGCAATGAAAATTTGGGAGTTTAATGATAAATACACTCTTGGAATGTATATTGGCAATTTGCCATTGGAACAATACCTGTATTATATCACAATTCCATATCTATATCTGTTTATCTACGAATATTTGAAAACCTATATGAAAAAGGATATTTTAAGAAGGATTCATTTTTCGATTACGCCTTTAATAATAATTGGCCTTGTGTTTTTATTAACCCAAAATATTGAAAGAACCCTTACCGCTGCTTCATGTGCGGTTTTGATTTTATTTTTATTAATCCAATTAATAAACGGAAGGCGTTATATGGGATGGTTTTACCTCACTTATTTCATAAGCCTAATCCCATTTTTAATTATTAATGGATTAATGACCGGGCTGCCGGTATTAATTTATAACAATGCTGCACGATTAAACCTCACGCCCGGAACAATTCCGATTGATAATTTTATTTACAATGCTGCATTACTACTTTTGGTAATCATGGGTTACGAATGGTCGAAACGGAAATTTTCGGGTAAAAAAATTGAAACTGAGGGTGATAAAAAGAGTTAATCAACTCGCCAATTTTACTACATAATTTATAAAAATTCCAATGGCGTTGGTAATAAACAGAATGACCAAAACCTTGGGGCCATTATTAAAGTTGAATTTTAAATGCAGTCCTAAAAACAGCAACATTGCTGCTATTGGTAACAACATTGGATAATAGTAAACGCTTTGTTCGAGGTTTCCTTCCAGTAATGTTTTTATGGATCTTTGCATACCGCAGCCCGGGCAATCAATACCCAGATATTTTTTATAAAAACACGGAAACATTATCAAAAATAAATACGTTCATTATGTTATCTATCTAAAAGCTCTTGCAGAATTGTTTTATATTTATCGTTTGCCATAAATGCAAATATAAAAATTGTATAGGCCATGTACAATCCTGAAAGGCAGATACCAATGATGGCACAAATTTTACCTGCCTTAATATTATTTCTCGATGAGGTAGTATAATTATCAGGATTGGATGTGTATAAATTTAAACCTTTTTTGGCCAATACCAATGCTATAATACCGCACGTTAACCCAATAATACCAAAGCACCAACACATCACAATAGAAACTATACCGAGAACCAAAACAGCCGTAGAGTTTGGTATATTTTGATTGTTATAAAATGAATTCGGGGTGTCTAAGATTTGGTTGTCCATAATTTTTTAAAAAGGATTCAATTATAAACAAAGAGGGCAGAAATAAAAAACAAAATACAAAATCTAAAAAACAAATTCCAAATTCCAAAAAACAAATTCCAAATTCCCAATTCCAAAAAACAAAATCCATCCGCCTAAGTCGAACAAAAATCGAGATAATTTACTTTATTTATTTCTAATCCAAATCTGTAACTCCGCCGCTTACCACAAACTTCATTATTTCGGTTGAATTATTGGTTATGGGGGTTACTTTATCTTTTAAAACCAAAAAATGATTGCCCGAAAAGTTATAGGAATGTGGAAAATAAACCCCGACATAATCACTCAAAGTACCTGTTTTATCCAAAGCTGATAAATCTTTGGACGTAATAAACCCTATTTTTAATAATCCACTTTCATTCATTTGAACCAAAACCGGTTCGTTAAATCGTTTTTTATCACCCATAAAGGCTTCCATAAAATCCTTAATCAAACTATAGATTACTTTTATGCCGGGTGTTTTTTCCAACAAATTTTCGAACCACTCAAAAATGGGTTTATAAAATAATTTAGAACCAAAATATCCAAATATGGTAATGGTAAAGAGCATTACCAAAATACCGAGACCCGGTATTCCTATAGGGATAATTTCATCCAGATATATGAGGCCGTTTTTTATAATGGCATACGTAAGCATTATAGGAATGGTAAAAACCAAACCCCTGATAAAATAGCCAAGAATGGCTCTTAGGTTTCTTCTGATTATTGAATTTTTCATGGTGTAATATTTTAAATTAATGGATTAATATTGTAAGGATTGAATATGTCGCAAATTTAAACAAAGTAACAGGCTTGTTAAAATTTTGATTGCTGAATTGTTTTGAACACGATTTTAATGGATTCTATAGATAAACAAGATTACTCAAATAAAATCCTGACCATAATGTTCATCTTGAAAAATTGTGTTCAAAAACAAATAATCCTGAAAATCATTGTTCAAATTATTTAAGGAATTTAATTTGGATTTTGTCTATTACATTTGCCGCTTATTTATACTCACCCTATTTTTGTCCCTCATTATTAATAAATGATATCATTTGAACCGACCGAAAGTCAAACCCTGATTAGAAATACAGTAAGAGATTTTGCTGAAAAAAATATAAGACCTTACCTGATGGAATGGGATGAAAGCCAAACTTTACCTATTGACTTATTGAGAAAAATGGGCAAACTTGGTATCATGGGTATTTTGATACCGGAAGAATATGGAGGCTCCGGATTGGGTTATTATGAATATGTAGTGGCTATTGAAGAATTGGCCAAAGTTTGCGGCTCCATTGGTTTGAGCGTGGCAGCTCATAATTCATTGTGCTCGGGGCATATCATGTATTTTGGAAGCCATGAACAAAAAAAGAAATGGTTGCCTAAATTGGCTTCATGCCAATGGTTGGGAGCCTGGGGATTAACCGAAGCAAATACCGGAAGCGATTCATTGCGCATGCAATGCGTAGCCAAAAAGGATGGCAACGATTGGATACTAAATGGGTCAAAAAACTGGATAACTCATGGAATATCTAGTGATGTGGCCGTAGTATTGGCACGAACGGGAGAACCATTGGATTCAAAAGGAATCACTGCTTTTGTGGTAGAAAGGGGAACTTCGGGTTTTAGAGGAGGAAAAAAAGAAAATAAATTGGGAATGCGGGCCAGTGAAACTTCAGAAATGATTTTTGAAGATTGCCGGGTACATGAAGAAAATGTATTGGGCAATGTAGGTGAAGGGTTTATTCAGGCAATGAAAGTATTGGATGGCGGCCGAATTTCCATCGCATCATTGGCATTGGGAATAGCTAAAGGAGCTTACGAAGCCGCTTTAAAATATTCAAAAGAAAGAGAACAATTTGGCCAACCCATATGCAATTTTCAGGGCATAAGTTTTAAGTTAGCTGATATGGCTACAAAAATTGAGGCCTCCGAATTATTAATTTATCAGGCTGCCTATCTTAAAAATAATCATAAACCGGTGACCAAAGAATCGGCTATGGCCAAGTATTATGCTTCCGAAGCTGCAGTTGCCTGTTCAATAGATGCTGTTCAAATATTTGGCGGATATGGCTATACCAAAGATTTCCCGGTTGAAAAGTTTTATAGGGATAGCAAGCTTTGCACGATTGGTGAAGGAACAAGCGAGATTCAGAAGCTTGTGATTGCGAGGTCGGTGTTGAAGTAGCATTGTATAATATTAAAAAATAGGGGATAGGCATATGGCACTCAAAAAATTAAACAACTCTAAAATTCCAATAATTCCTTTTGATAAAAGATTGGAAGTTTTAAGAATGAAAGTTTTAGCTCCTAAAAAACTTGCCCTTGCTAAAGAAATAATTGCCCGGGTTGGTATTCCTAAAACAATCAAATCTGTAACGAATACGCAATCAAAGTAATTTACTCAAATCATAAATCTAAAATCTAAAATCGTAAATCTAAAATCGTAAATCCTTAGGCTCCACCAATATCCCCGTTTCCCGTTCCACAATTACCTGCCCCGGAGGCGAGCCTTTGGGTTTCCTCACAAATTTGCGAAGCGTATAAATTACTGAAGCCAGTTTATTGCTTTTGGCTTTGGAATACCAGGCCGCTAGTGAAGCTACTTGTTCTATTACCGGTGCCGGAATAGGTTTTGAAGATGGGTTTTTAATTACAACATGCGAACCGCTTACATCTTTGGCATGAAACCACAGATCATTTTTTGAAGCATATTTAGAAATCAACTCATCATTGGCTTTTGAATTTTTCCCAACCAAAATATCATAGTCACCAATTTTATAGGCGCGGTAGGGAAGGGTAAATGACTTTTCCTTATCTCCTGAATCCAATCCATTGCCTTTGGATTTATTCAAATGATTATTGGATTTATCCAACACTTTTAATTTTTTTGAATCATCTGCTTCTTTTAATTTTTCAATTTGAAGTTCCAACTTTTTAATTTGATGGAATACGGCCTCCAGCGATTTTTGTTTAAACTCAACTTCCTTTACCTGATTTTTGGCCTTTTGATAAAATAAGGCGGCATTTTGTTGAGGGGTAATTTCAGCTTTAATTTTTAAAACGGTTTTGGCATTATTATAAAAATCGAAAACTTCCACTTGAGCAGTACCTATATGAATGCTGTGCAAATTGGCCATTATCAAATTTCCGATTTCTGAATAGGAACGCTTATGTTTTATAGCTTCTAAACTTTTTTGCAAATCCAAAAACAACTTATTTTTATTATGTAATTGCTTTTCCAAATTCGAAAGCTGGCTTTGTTTTTTATTTTTAAACGATTCGGCACCTATAAATAATCGGGTAAAATCATTAAAAGCATCCATAATTTTAGGATATTTTCCAATTGCATCTGAATCCGGAAAACCCGATAGTTGAAACAAATCATTGGTCTTTTTTAAAATACTAACTTGATTTTGCAAATACTGATTATTAAATTTATCAAAGGTTTTTTCCCTATTCTCCGAAACAAAGTATCCTGAATTTTCAAGGTAACTCAGGGCTTCTATTCCAAACCATCTATGCGCTTTTTCAAAATCCTGCCAATTATGAAATGCATGATTTATCACAGAACCACTATTGGCATATATTGAGAATGGAGTTTGTAAATCTTTCTGAAAGTTTATACAAAATATATCCGAAGGATTTTTGTCAAACAAAATAACATTTGAAAATTTGCCAAATAATTTAAAAACGATGCGTTGGTTATTTGATAACAAAATATCAAAACTCCTGCTGTTTGGATGAGCATTTACCGAAACGACAACCTGAGAATGAGCAACCGAAAACTGAGCCATTCTATTTTTAGTCGGAAAAAATTCTACGCCCGGAAATTGAAAGAATGCCTGTCCCTGAAAAAATTGAATTTTAAACCCTTTTTTATCACTGAACACAAAATATAAATCCGTTTTTGATGTGCTGAAAATATCTTTGAGAGTGCTTTGCGCCAGCCAGTCATTAAGCTCTGTGGCTAATCGTTCAATGGTAAAAGCATCGGGAAACATGGTTTAAAATTCACCATAAACATCTGTAAGAAGCTCACAACCGTAAGGCGTTATAAGAACGGTATGTTCAAATTGTGCCGATAGTTTTCCGTCAATTGTTCGCGCTGTCCAGCCGTCTCGCTTATCCACTTTAGTTCGGGCCTTGCCTTGATTAATCATAGGTTCAACGGTAAAAATCATACCTTCACGCATCCGTTTTCCACTGTTTTTTTCGGCTTTATGGCATACTTCCGGTTCTTCGTGAAAAGCTACTCCCACACCATGCCCGCAAAATTCATATACCACGCTGTAACCTTTGCTTACAGCAAACTTATTTATTTCATACCCTATATTTCCAAACCTGTTACCCGGATAACATTCACTAATTCCTATCCTTAAACATTCTTTGGTTATATCAATTATTTTTTGGGCATCTTCACTAATTTTGCCAATGGTGTACATTTTACAGGTGTCGCCATAATACCCTTTCAAAACAGGAGTAACATCAACGTTTAATATATCGCCGTTTTCTAATTCATAATCATTGGGAACGCCATGGCAAACAACATCATTAACAGAAGTACATATAGATTTTGGAAACTTATTATAGTTGAGGGTAGCCGATTTAGCCCCATGTAATGTAAAAAATTCCTGGGCTTTTTGATTTATAAAATCAGTGGTAACACCTGCTACCACAAACTCTTCCAAATATTTTAATGTGTCAGCAGCCAAACGGCAACTTTTACGTATTCCTTCTATTTGTTCTTTGCTCTTAATGCGGATGCTCATTTAATAGGGATGCGAATTTTAAAGTTGGCAAAAATACTATTTATATAAATAAGAAGGGTTAGCGATTGATTTACAATTTTAAAAAATTAACAAATTACCCAATAATATTCTTAATATTGCTATCATAATATTATTAATATGAAAAAAACATTACTCAACCTAATCGTTATCCACTTATTTTTATTAACCGGCTTATTCAATGATTCAGCGAATGGGCAAGTTACCAATTCCGAAAGTTTTGACGGTATAAATTTTTTACCCGCCGGGTGGTCATCGGTAGGTACTTCCACATTATGGAGCAGGAGAATAGTTGGAACTTTTCCTACATGTAACAATCACAGCGGAGCAGGGATGGCACGATTTGCAGCCCGCGGTGTAGCCGCCAAAACTACCCAAACCATAGCATCTCCGGTTTTTGACCTCACCTACCGGGGAGCCAATACTCCCAAAGTAAGTCTTTGGCTTTACCGCGACAACGGTTCAACAATGGGCGACAGTTTATCACTCTATGTAAACACATCGGCGTCATTAACATCGGCGGTTTGGATAGGCACAATAGCCCGTTATTCAAAATTAAAGATGCCCGATACAGTAGCGGCTAACGGCTGGTATCAATATACATTCAATGTGCCGGCTTCATTTAGCTCATCCACAAACTATATTTTATTTAAAGGCATAAGCGAAGCCGGTTACAATATTCATATAGATGATGTAGCATGGGATGAATACCCAAAACTTTGTACAGGAACTCCAACCCCCGGCACCATTACAGCTACTAATTCTATATTTTGTGCCGGAACCGGAATTACCCAATTAACATTAAATGGCCAAACTACAGGATTTGCAGGTTTGCTATTTCAATGGAAATGGAGCACTTCGGCTACAGGACCTTTTACCAATTTTGGCACAAACGTTACTTCCATTTCTACCGGAAATATAACAACAACCCGCTATTACAAATGTGTGGCAACGTGCTCTTATTCGTCCAAATCAGATTCTACACCTGTTAAAAGTATTGTGGTAAATGCTAATGCCTATCCTCTGATTAACGTTATTCCATCCACAGCCAATTATTGCCAGGGAAGTTCTGTTCCCGCAGCTTTAAAAGCTACAAGTAATACTGCCAAAACATTTTTATGGTCACCGGCTACCGGCCTAAACCGTACGGATATAAGCGATGTACTGGCTTCGCCGGCTATCACTACGGTTTATACAGTTATCGGAACCGATTCCATAGGTTGCTCATCATCGGTTAATGTAACCGTTACACTTAGGCAATCACCTAATGTTACCCTTACAGCCACCGATTCAATTATGTGTAATGGTGATTCGGTAAGGCTTACAGCTACCGCCGGCGGAGCGGGAAATACTTTTTTATGGGTACCAACGGGAGAAACAACAAATATTATATTTGCCAATCCAACTCTGAAAACACTTTATTCGGTTACCGTAAAAAACACGTTTGGCTGTGCGACTACGGTATCCAAAAATTTATTTGTAATTCAAAAACCGATAGCAAAATTTGGCTATAAAATTACAGGACATAAGGTTAATTTTTATGATTCATCAACGAATGCAACAAGCTTGGAATGGGATTTCGGCGATGGAAATGGAAGTAAAACAAAAAATCCTGTTTACATATTTGTGAATGACGGAAATTATTCTGTTAAACTTATTATAAACAATGCACCTTGCAAATCGGATACGCTTATTAAAACGATTAAGATTACTTCAACAGGAATAAAGGAGGCCTACGTTAGTAATGGTATATCTATTTATCCTAACCCTGTAAAAAACCTGGTAAAAATTTCAATTAGGGAAAATTCAAATTCAGGATTGGTAATTTATACTATTCTTGGCGAAAAAGTGTATTCAAAAACCATTGCCGGAAATTTGGAAACACTTGATATAACTGAGTTGTCAAGCGGTATTTACAATTTGGTTATACTTAATAAGGGGGTGGTTAGTAATTTCAGATTGGTGAAGGTGGAATAGGAAATCATTCACTTTGATAATGTCACTCAGTTAACATCGGCTGGAAAATATTATTTGAGAATCATGGATTATAACTAAACATTATTAATGTGTAATAAGCTAACATGGGCTTTATTTACAATTAGGAAATATAAGATTGCTGAATAGAAATAATAAATATATTTCTCAAAAAAAATATGGCAAATTGAAAAAGTTACCGCCACGGTAATTATTGAAATAATATTTATATTTGCACTATGAGAATTATTGCATTTAGGACGTTAAGAGAATTTTGGGAGAAACCAGAATATTTTGATTCCGAATTCGCATTAAGGACATGGTACTATGAAGCGAAAAGTTCAGATTGGACTTCTCCTGATGATATAAAGTCTAAATATTTAAACGCAAGCATAATTGGAAATAATAGGATTGTTTTTAATATAAAAGGAAACAAGTATCGTTTGATAGTTTCCGTTGATTATGATTTTCAGATTATTTTTATACGATTTATTGGGACGCATAAGGAATACGATAAAATTACCGCAAAAAATATATAATAAGATGAATATAAATCCAATAAAAACAGAACAAGATTATCAAGCCACTTTACAAAGAGTGGAACAACTATGGGGTTCAGCAAGAAATACTTTAGGAGGTGATGAATTGGATATATTGGCCACTCTAATTGAGGATTATGAAGAGAAGCACTTCCCAATTTTACCTCCGGACCCTGTGGAAGCAATTAAGTTTAGAATGGAACAGATGAATCTGTCAAAAACAGACGTGGCAAAATATTTTGGAAGTAAAAGCCGGGTAACAGAAGTATTGAATCATAAAAGATCATTATCATATAAAATGGCTAAATCTCTTTATAAGGGCTTAAAGATTCCTGCTGATTCATTGCTAATATAAAAATTATTTCTCCCAACCTATGAGTCAATAATGTTTCAGGGAGTTTTTATTAATTTTAGATTGGTGAAGGTGGATTAGGAAATCATTTCAATTAAAACTAAAATCCATTAACCTCAGATGGAAAGAGTATGTAGTAAACTATAATAATCGGTAAAGCATTAAAACAACAGCGAGAAATTCCAGCGTATAACCACCAAAGGATTCGATAAAATAGTAAACCCAATGGATGAATTGGATTTATAGAAATAAACCTTATTTTTGTTTTGTCAAAAAAATATGCGAAACCTGAAAAAAAAATATGCGAAACTTGAGAATAATTCAAGATATAATGAAAACCCTTATTTGGTAAGGGTTACACGGTGTATTACAGTTTCGTCTAAAGGAGAAATAAGCGAAACCGGTTTCGCTAACTGAAATGTTATGGGCAAGTTTTGAAAAAATCTCCTAAATTCAAGAACTCATTGCAACAAATCATTAAAAAGGATATTTCTGTCATATTCAATCTTAGAAAAAAATAAAATGAAACTTGAGATTAATTTTGAGTCTATCCTTTTATTACATAAAACTTGATTAATGAAAAAGGCTATAATTCTAATACTAATTACTCTAAATTTAAAATCTTTTGCTCAAAATTTTCAATGGGCTAGAAATTTTGGAGGAGATAAAGCAAGATGTGTAACTCTTGATGATTCAGGAAACGTTTATACCTTGGGGACTTATCAGGGTACCGTTGATGCTGACCCCGGGCCTAGGACTTTTAATTTAAGTGGGTATGGACGTTTTTTGGCCAAACTCGATGCTTCGGGTAATTTTAAATGGGCGGTAAATGTAGCTGGAGATTTTTTCACAACAGCATTTGTTGTTGGACATTCAGGATGCATATATATAACTGGACGTTTTTCTGGGAAGCAAGATTTTGATCCAGGAAGCGCGACATATAATTTGCTGTCAGAAGGTGGCGAAGATATATATTTAACTAAACTAGGTCCCTCCGGAAAGTTTTTGTGGGCTAAACGAATCGGGGGAAAGGATCGTGAAGAAGGTTGTTCAATTGGACTTGATAATTTTGAAAATATCCATATCACTGGTTATTACTCTGGTTTAGTGGATTTCGATCCTGGAAGTCCAACATATAAACTAACAGCATGGTATTATGACATTTTTGTAGCGAAATTTGACTCATCTGGGAGTTTTATTTGGGTAAAAAGCTTTGGAAGAGGGTATCAAAATTCAGGACTGTCAATTTTTGTGGATCAACCGGGAAACGTATACATAACCGGATATTTTGGCCGATATATTGAGTTCAATTCTGGAACTACAAATATTTCTATGTATTCTAGAGGTTCATATGACACCTATGTATTAAAATTAGATTCCAATGGAAATGTTATCTGGGCAAAGAATTTTGGTGGTCCACTTGATGAAATTGGATTTTCGATCGGAGTCGATCGTCTAGGATATGTATACACATCAGGCTATTTTGAAGATTCCGCGGATTTTGATCCAGGTAAAGGAACGTACTATTTAGGAGCAAACAGAAGTCTTGATATTTTTATTTCAAAATTAGACTCTTCTGGAGACTTTGTGTGGGCTAAAAGAATAGGAGGTATTTCTAAAGATATTGGTAGTTCACTAGCTTTAGATGATTCAGCAAATATTTACTTGACAGGTTATTTTGAAGATTCTGTTGATTTCGATCCAGGCCAAGGCATTAAATATCTCTTTGGAGATATGCCTAAAAGTATTTTCACGGCTAAATTCTCTACTACAGGTAATCTGGCTTGGGCAAAAAAAACAGGTGGTTATATAGACTACCCATTTTTTAATTCTATTTCCGTGGATAAGAAAATGAATGTTTACACTACAGGATCATTTTGGGATTCAACAGATTTCGATCCCGATGAGCCCAGTTCGTTTCTTAATTCTTTGAGTGGTAGCATTTATGTATCAAAACTAGGCCCCTGCCCTTCTCCTTTGGGTGCAATAAAAGGAGAAATACTGCTTTGTAGCGCATCTGGAAAAACAAGTTATAAAATTTCCCATGCCTCTGGCGCAACAGGATATTTTTGGAAAGTTCCTCCAGGTATGACAATTGATTCCGGTCAGAATACTAATACTATTCATGTCAGTTTCGGAAAAAGTTCCGGAAAAATTACTGTTGTCGCTACCAATTCTTGCGATACCAATTCATTCAGTTCTCTTTTTGTCAAAACAGGTACTCCTCCTAAAGTGGGTATTATTGCCAGCCCGTCAATTATTGTTTGTGAAGGCACTACATTAAAACTAAGTGGCACAGGGGCTTCTAAATATACTTGGACAGGCGGCGTAAAGAATGGAATAGACTTTAAGCCTTTCATAAGTCAGAAGTATATTATTGAAGGCACAGATTCTATCGGATGTATGGGTAAGGATTCCGTGATTACTTCGGTGATACCATTACCTTCAATACTAATCCATCCTTCCGATAAACAAACTAAAGAAGGTTCCATTGTACAGTTTACTGTTATTTCTAACGATACAAATATTTCTTATCAATGGCAACAGAATACAGGAATGGCTTTTTCTGATCTTTCAAATATTGGACAGTATTCAGGCGTAAATACTGCTACATTAACAATAACCAAAGTTTCGTTATTGCAAACCAAATATAAATTTAGAGTAGTTTTAAGCAGAAAGCAATGCTCAAGCTATTCAAATTCAGCGATATTGAATGTACTGACAAGTGGCATTTCGAATATAAATACAATTGATGATCTCGAAATTTATCCAAACCCGGCCAATACAGTTATTGCAGTACAATCCATGTATCTTGGTATGTGCGATTTAGAAATATTAAACTCACTCGGACAAACTGTATTTCATAAAAACAATGTCGAATTTTATGAAAATATCAGTATTTCAAACTTAAAGGATGGGGTTTATACAGTAGTTTTAAAATCTGGTAATAGACAGTCCATGATGAAATTAATTAAAACCAGTTTGTAAGAAATAGCTGGGTACCAATAAAAAAACCTGCCCATAACCGCACCTTGATGTCATGCTGGTTTTTAGGTTTTGGAAAGTATCTTCTTCCAAGTTATTTTTGTCTGAATGGAAAGCTTGACGGCTCCGATGGCCGCACGAACATCAAGCTGCAACCGTTATCAGCAACTCTTGGGCGACACAGCGACTTTAAACATTCTGCAAGAAATTAACTTTAACAACCAAAATTTAAAAATGACAAAATCAATTTTAACAATTCTCTTTCCGCTTACAATTATTTTAAACAATTGCGGACAGACACAAAATCAACAAACCAATAATACAACACATCAGGACACCATACAACCCATTGCCGACACAGGATACAAATGGACACAGCTTACTGCAAATGCCGATTTTCGTAAAGCCTACAACTTTCAGTTATTTGCTATAAGAGATACACTATGGGCAATGCATCATGACGGAACATGGTTTTCTTTAGATGGAGCGAAATGGATTAAATCACCACTTCCAAATATTTTAAGAGATAATGCCTTCCTTGATTATGTATGGTTCAAAAACGCATTATACAGCATTGGCACTTTTGAGGGTAATGTTGAACATTACAAATATACTTCTGCAATTTCCAGAACTACAGACATGAAGACTTGGGAAACTCTTGCATCTGAAAGCAATCTACCCAAAAGGTTTTTCTATCACCCATTTGTTTTTAAAGACAAACTATGGATAATAGGAGGTAACGATGGCTCTAACAACTTTGATGGGGCTAACAATTTTTCAGATATATGGAATTCTACAGATGGTGTGCAATGGATAAAACAAGCAGACAATTTACCATTTGGAAAGCGGGAGCATAGTCAATTCGTTTTATTTAATGACAAGATATTTATGCTCAATAATGATGTATGGGCATCAAGTGACGGAATTAACTGGACAAAAGTAGCTGACAGATTAGCGAATGAGAACATTTTTGGATACGCATCAATAGTTTACGATAATCAAATTTGGCTCATAGGTTGCAACAGAGATGGCGTATTTCAAAATCAGGTTCTTGTAAGTAAAGACGGTAAAACATGGACAACACAAATTGCACCATGGACACCAAGAGGTGCAGCAACAGCTTGTATTCATAAAGGGAAAGTATTTATGACAGGTGGAAAATATGGTGGCTTTACAAAAAACGGAAGAACAATCGAATTTGTTTATAGCAATGATGTTTGGTCTCTGGAGAAACAATGAGAAAACAAACTGAACAGCTTCGTGGACAGAGTAGAGTATGCTGATAACATAAAGATTAAAAGAAATAAAAAAAAGAAGGGCTTTGTTCGGTAATCAAAGAGTTGAGCTTCTAATGAACAGTGTGTAGGTAAACGAACAGTGGTGCTTCTAAACCCTTCTTTTTTTACTTCTTTAATCCCTTCTTCGTTAGCGGTCATTGTAAAAGACAACAGTGCAACGATAAAACTTAACAATAGATGACATTAAAAAAGGTTAATATATGAAAGCAAACGGTAAAACAGTAACGGAAATTCTGACAAGCCTGCCAATAGACAGAGCAGAACCTTTTAACAAACTACACGATGTCATTGTAAAAAACCTACCCAAAGGTTTTGAACCAGCTATTAGTTATGGTGGATTGGGTTATGTTGTTCCACATAGACTTTATCCTGCGGGCTACCATTGTAAACCAATCGAACCACTCCCATTCGCAGGACTTGCTTCGCAGAAAAATTCTATCAATTTTTACCATATGGGTATTTATTCTGACCCAAAATTATTGGAATGGTTTGTAACGGAATATCCAAAACACAGTAAGCAAAAACTTGATATGGGAAAAAGTTGCGTTCGCTTTAAAAAACTGGACGACATTCCCTACAAACTCATTGGTGAATTAATGAAGAAAATGAGCGTGAAAGAATGGATAACTATTTATGAAACTAACTTAAAAAAATAGACAATGAAAAAATATATTATTTTAAAATTAATTGGACTGGCAATACTGACAATGATAACCTTGGTTATTATTTCATTCCTTGAAGTTGCAGTGTATTCTTATCTCATAAATCCTGGACAAGAACAAAGTGTTTATGAAGCGCACGCAAATTCATCTGCACCTTATATTTCAGGTATTTTTGGGTTTATCGTTTTCTTTCTCATTGCACGATATTGGAAGAAAAAAGAATACCCGAATGTATTCAAATTAGCAATTCTTTTCCCACTCATTTATGTTCTCTTGGACATTATCATAATAACAGCAGCAGGTGTGAAATGGTCTGACTTCATTTTAATATTTGCAATTGCCAATACTGCAAAATATTTAGGCAGTTACTTAGGGTATAAATTGACCAAATGAAATTACTCTCAGTAAGTATATGAAAATGGAAAAAACTAAATCATTTAAGTTGTGCTAAACTTCAACGACACGAATTCTAATGAACAGTAGCACGAACGCATAACATTAAGATTAAAAGAAATAAAAAAAAGAAGGGCTTTGAGAGGTAAACAAAGAGTTGTGCATCTAACAAACAGTGTTGCGTTAACGAACAGTAGTGCTTCTAAACCCTTCTTTTTTTTACTTCTTTAATCCCTTCTTCGTTATCGGCTCAATCAATCAAAAAAACACCCCGCGCCTTTGGTGCATACATCCCATTCGGGATGCTAAAAATAGTGTTTAAGGATAATTGCCCAAGGGTATTGAAAGCAGCCCAAATTTTTTCATAGCTCTCAGTCAAAAGTACCCAACAAAAAAAGGTGTACCATCCGATACACCTTTTTTTATTTTAGAAAAAAA
>CAYHCM010000038.1:0-27191 GCA_964355045.1 uncultured Chitinophaga sp.
CAGGGGAAATATCGAGTGAGGATTTGTTGGCGAATATATTTAGCCGGTTTTGTATCGGAAAGTAAATTGAATTAAAAAAATAAATATGATTGTAGCAAAACAATTTAAATGGGAAGCCGCCCACCGGATTCCCTGGCATGAAGGGAAATGCCGGAATCTTCATGGACATTCGTATAAAATGATTGTGGAGTTTGAGGGTGAAACAGATAAAAATGGATTTGTTATTGACTTTAATGATATAAAGAAAATAGTTGATCCCTATATAAAATTAATAGATCATTCTACCATTATTTCTGCAAAAGACATAGAGTTGAAGGAAGTTTTTGACAAAAAATCATGGAAATATTTTTTGCTTCCCAACGATACTTCTGCCGAAAATTTATGCGATTATTTTATAAAAATTATTACTGAGAATAATAAGGATCTTCTTAAAAAATTAAAAATAAAAGAGGTTGGGGTAAAAATATTTGAAACTGAATCGGCCTATGCGTATGCAAAAGTTGCGTTGTAATTAAGAATGAAGACCCAAATTCCAAATTCCAAATTTCAAGTCCTAAGTAAAGCGCCGACTTGGAACTTGTGGCTTTAAATTTGGGTTTTGGAATTTATTTTAGCGGTTTCAATTTGGCTGTAAAATGCCTCAAGATTGGGGCTTCTTCAGTAATCTTCAATCCTTTAATTTCCTTCCTGTTTTTAAAAACTTCAATAATCACCTCAGATACATAATCAATATGGCTTTGGGTATAAACCCTTCTGGGAATTGCCAGGCGCACCAATTCCATTTGGGCCGGAATAAGTTGGTTATCGGCATCATATTTTCCAAACATAAGCGAGCCAATTTCTACGCCCCTTATTCCACCTTCGATATATAAAGCCCCTACCAATGCCTGTCCGGGATATTGTTCAACCGGAATATGCTTTAGAAAATCTTTTGCATCAATATATACGGCATGTCCGCCGGCCGGCTGCATTACCGGAACTCCGGCTTCTATTAATTTATTCGTTAAATATTCGATGCTGCGGATACGGTATTGCAAATAATTTTCATCCAGCACTTCATTCAAGCCAATGGCAATGGCTTCCAAATCTCGTCCGGCAAGTCCGCCATACGTTGGAAAACCTTCGGTTATTACCAAAAGATTTCGGCACTGCATGGCTAAGGCTTCATTTCGCATTGCCAAAAAACCACCGATATTGGCAAAGGCATCTTTTTTGGCGCTCATGGTGCAGCCATCGGCATACGAAAAAAGTTCTTTGGCAATTTCGAAAACCAGCTTGTCGGCATAGCCTTCTTCACGCAGTTTTATAAAATAACAATTCTCAGCAAACCTGCAGGCATCAATAAAAAGAGGGATATTGTGTTCCATACAGATTTTTCTAACCTCTTTAATATTTTGCATGCTCACAGGCTGTCCGCCTCCTGAGTTATTGGTAACCGTGATAATACAAAGCGGAATATTAACGGCTCCTTTTTCTTCAATAAATTTCTTTAATAATTCAACGTCCATATTCCCTTTAAAAGGTGCCGGAATGCTTGGATGTTTCCCTTCTTCACAAATAAAGTCAATACCTTCGGCTCCGCTGAATTCAATATTGGCCCGCGTGGTATCAAACAAAGTATTGCTCACAAAATATTTTCCTTTTCCTCCTAAAATACTGAAAAGAATTTTTTCGGCTGCCCTACCCTGATGAGTTGGGATAACAATTGGCAATCCGGTAATACGCTGTATGGTTTCTTCAAAACGGAAAAAACTGGGACTGCCCGCATACGATTCGTCGCCTTGCATTATGCCGGCCCATTGATTGCTGCTCATGGCACTTGTGCCGCTATCGGTAAGCAAATCAATTATTACATCTTTGGAATGTATAAGAAAAGGATTGTAAAATGCCTTTTCTAAAATGTCGGTTCGTTCTTCTTTGGTGTTAAAATAAATAGGTTCTACCGATTTTATTTTGAATGGTTCAATGATTGTTTGCATAATGTATGAATATAAAAAAAGTTAATTTAATAAGATGGATACACAAAACCCGGTTAAAAACGGAAGAAAACTCAGGATGGCCTGCGGATAATATTTTTCCAAAGAAACATGGTGCAAAGATGGTTTGACCCAAACATCTTAACTATGATTTTAGTCATATTATGCTAATGAAAGGCCTTGCAAATTAATAAACAAAGATGAACGTATATGATTTTAATCAGTTTAAAAGTATTTAAATACTTTTAAATAAAATATCCTTTATATTTGCATCGTAAAAAAATTTTAAACATTAAGTATGCAAACAACTACAGAAAATATCCTAAACGTAACCTTGCTGGAACCAAGGCTTAAACATCCAACTATCTTCAACCGTTTTGACCAACTTGCTGAAGGTGAAAGCTTGACTATCCTTAATGATCATGACCCCAAACCCCTGTATTACCAAATGCTTGGAGAAAGAGGGAATGTATTTGTTTGGGAATATCTGGAGCAGGGCCCCGAATGGTGGAAGGTAAACATTACAAAAAGAATAACGGGAGAAAATGAAGAAACCTTGGGACAAATAGCCGCTAAAGATTTGCGCAAAGTACAGGTATTTAAAAAATACGGATTAGATTTTTGTTGCGGCGGAAAGAAAACCGTGAAAGAAGCCTGTGCCGAAAAGGGATTAGACGTAGCCCAAATTGAATACGAACTTCAACAAGCTGATAAAATTCAGGCTTCACGCCCGTTGCCATATGATGATTGGAGTTTGGATTTTTTGATTGATTATATTTTGAATACCCATCATACCTACGTTATGAAAAATTTGCCGGAAATAAAGGCTTACGCGCAAAAAGTGAGGCAGGTTCATTCTGCTGAGCACCCTGAATTAGTCAGGATTAATGAATTGACAGATGAATTGTATGCCGAATTAACATCCCACATGGCCAAAGAAGAACGAATTTTGTTTCCATATATTAAAGAACTTGTGGCTAATAAAAATTCACAGCCATCGCAGGCATCTCATTTCGGTTCGGTGCAAAATCCTATTAATATGATGGAAATGGAACATGAGTCGGCAGGCCAAAATCTTGCAGAAATACGGGAACTTTCCAATAATTATAAATTACCTGTAGATGCTTGTGCCAGCTATAGCCTGCTTTACCGTATGTTGGATGAATTTGAAGAAGACTTACATTTGCACATACATTTAGAAAATAATATTCTGTTTCCAAAAGCTTTGGCATTAGAAAAAGAATTGAATAATTAATAAAATTTTACATATGAAAAAAATAGCAACACTCTTAATTTTTACTTCATTAATTTGGGCTTGTAATAACTCAAAACATAATGGAAAACACGAAGTCTTTGATTCTGCCGATCACCATGAAACCGCCGAAGACCTGGTATTAAATGATGGCGACAAATGGAAAGCTGACAGCAGTACCGCTAAAAATGTTGAAAATTTGTTCGCGGTTATTGATGCTTTCAATAGCCAAACAGATAAATCATTACTTGCATATAAAAAAACGGCCGATGATTTACAAGGTGCCCTTGACAAAATGATTCGGGAATGTAAAATGGAAGGACCAAATCATGAGGCTTTGCATAAATGGCTGATGCCATTAATAGGTATGGTAAAATCGCTGAAACAAGCTTCGGATGATGACGATGCCGCCGAACAACTTCAGGCAATCAGCGAACAGATAAATTTATATCCTCAATTTTTTGAAAGAGGATAATCAAAAATAATGCTTAGCCTAACCTGCAAAACAGCTATTAAAGCTGTTATTTTCCTGGCATCTAAATCTAAATCGGACGAAAAATCCGGTATAGCTGAAATTGCGGATTTTATTAATGCGAGTAAACATAGTGTTGGCAAACTGCTTCAAACTCTGGTAAAAGGAGAAATAATAAACAGTACAAAAGGACCCGGCGGCGGATTTTATATAACCGAAGTACAGAAAAATTTTCCTGTTATTGCTATTGTTGAAACTATAGACGGCAAGGAAGTCTTTAACGGGTGTGGATTAGGTTTGATCCAATGTTCATCAACTCACCCGTGCCCTATACATAACCAATATAAAATTGTAAAAGATTTGTTCGAAAAACTTTGCAGGGACAATAAGATTGGTGATTTGTGCGAGCCTGTGAATAAAGGGCTGGCATATTTGGTGGGGTAAAAAGAAAGGAAGAAAGTTTCAAATTCCAAATCCCAAATTCAAAGAAAGCCTTAAGCGTAGGTCTTTGCTTTTAAAATTTGAAATTTTTGTCTTGGAATTTGGTCCGCCTTAGGCGGATGCGTCTTGGAATTTGAAATTTGGAATTTGGAATTTGCTTTTTGTTTAAATACCATATCCCGGTGTTTCAATTGTGAAATTTCCATGGTGGGTATCAATCCCGTTAGCATGAAACCTTACAATATCTTTATTGGTAATTATTCCATCAATTTTTCCATCTTTAGCTACAATTACCGATTGGAATTTTCCGGGAGCCAATAGTTCAATGGCTTTGTCAATAGATTCATTAGGGCCAATGGTAGCAGGGTTTTTGGTCATTACATTTTCCAAACTGAAGGATTCATTCAAATACGTTTGGGTAATGGTTTCCGATTTTTTAAGATGCACATGAATAAAGTTAATTATATCATTTACACTAATTATTCCAACTATCTTTTCATTATCAATTACCGGTAAATGCTGGATTTTGAACTTGGCAAAAAATTCAATTACCTGTGATAAGTTGTTATTCATTCCGGCACAAATCACCTTATGGGTCATAATGTCTTTTACTAAAATATGTTTGCTCATAATTTTGTTTTTATTTTTTTTAAACGGGGTTCAAAGCTATAGGATTGGTAGAAATCAAACAAGGGGATTTTGAAAAATTAAGAGAGAATGTATTATATGGTTTTAGGGCAATTGGATTTTTGAACTTTGAACTATTCTATTATTTATTATCTTTGCCTTGCTATGCAAAACTTAAAATTCCCTTTAAATAAAACGCAAGTAGAAATACTTCAAATTTTTTCAAAGCCAATGAGTGAAGAAGAATTGCAGGATATTAAACAAGTATTAGTAAAACATCTTTCTGAAAAATTAACTCGGAAATTATTAACGAAATAAACCGGGCAATTGCAGCATAAATTTCAAGAGCTATTAGTGTAAAAAAAGCGAATAAGAAAATGACAATTTGGAGTTGCTGAATACTTTAATATTGAAATTTAAAGTTGTCGAATTTGACCACTTTTAAAAATTAATCTATACGGATTCACCGTAATTAAAAGATAAAATGAAAGATAAAAAATCAACTATAAATGTTCAGGGTGCTGCAATTACAATTCTATCACACCATGATAGTGATTATATTTCATTAACTGATATGGCTAATAAATTCGGTGGCGATGACCTGATTTATAGTTGGATGAGAAATAGAAATACACTTGAGTTTTTAGGAATTTGGGAGCAAATTCGTTACCCTGATTTTAAAGGTGTCGAATTCGACACCTTTAAAAAAGATTAAAACTAAAGTGGTCGAATTCTAGCACTTTAGAAAAATAAAGAATTATATAATGGCTAAAGAAAAAAAATCAACCATCATAGTTAAAGGGACAACCATAACGGTTATCTCTGAAAAGCAAAATGATTTCATTTCCTTAACGGATATGGTAAAGCATTTTGAAGGAGGCAGTGCTTTAATAGAACAATGGCTAAAAAATAAGGACACTGTTTTATTTTTAGGTGTTTGGGAACAGCTAAACAACCCTGATTTTAATTCCCCCGAATTCGAGGGAATTAGAAATGAAGCAGGGAGAAACAGTTTTTTTCTTTCAGCAAAAAAATGGATTGAAAAAACAGATGCAAAGGGACTAAAAGCAAGTGCCGGAAGATATGGTGGCACTTATGCTCACAAGGATATTGCCTTTGAATTTGGCTCATGGCTTAGTCCTGAATTTAAACTTTACCTGATAAAAGAATTTCAGCGATTAAAGGATGATGAAAACAAACGACTGTCGTTGGAATGGAACTTAAGCAGAACGCTTTCCAAAATAAATTACCGCATACACACCGATGCCATTAAGGAACATATAATTCCTGCAGCCATTACTAAAGAGCAGGCCAATATGGTTTATGCAAGTGAAGCCGATGTTTTGAATGTAGCCCTTTTTGGAAAAACTGCTAAACAATGGCGTGATGCAAACCCGAAATCAGAAGGCAACATAAGAGATTATGCCAACATTGAACAGTTATTGGTTTTGGCTAATATGGAAAGTATGAACGCAGAGTTTATCAGAATGGCATTAACACAAAAGGACAGATTAATAAAGCTCAATCAAATTGCCATTGCTCAACTTAAATCACTTACTGCAAATCCAAGTGTTAAGAAACTGAAATAATTGACTAATTAAATATGAGTGATGTAGTAAACAAACTTTGGGGCTTTTGCCACACGCTTCTGCAAGAAGAATATGAAGAACACATCCTTAAGTTTTATTGACCTTATGCCGTTTCTTTTAACAAATTTTTTTTAAATATGGGTTTCATGATTTACGATCAATCGAATTAAAACAAGGAATTTCTGATTGTTTAGAAATAATTATTTATTGGATTTTATGTAATTCAAGGTAAATAGTGTAAACTTTGAAATTATTTTAATCCATCATGAAAAATAGCTTTTCCTTTTTGAAGCCTGTTATTGTCAATAAAAGAGGCTTTACTCTTTTATGTGTATTTGTAATTTTTAGTTTCGGATATATTTATGGCCAGAAAAACGTTGGCATTGGAACAAAAACCCCTTCGCCGGATGCCGTTTTAGACTTGGTGAGTAAGACTCAGGGTTTCCTTAGCCCGCGAGTTTCAACCGCTGAAAGATTAGCAATTGTAGTAACTTCCAACGGCTTGTTGGTATATGATACCGACTTGTCACTGTTTTATTATTGGCAAACTTCCACATCAAGCTGGCAGCCATTAGATGATAATTCATCGGTGAATGAATTGATAAAAGGAGTTACTTATGATTCTTTAACCAATCTTTTAACCATTTGGGATAATGGAAATACTTTTATTATCAATTTAAAAAAGAGATATGCCAATCAGAATATACGAATATCCAATGATACCATCTATCTTTCAAATGGTGGCTTTATAAAACTTCCGGCTGCTACAGATAATCAAAATCTTTTCCGCAATGGTGGCCGCATCAGTATTCAAAGAGGAAATACGATTACTTTGCCGGATTCAACTTCTACCAATGAATTACAAACGATAAGCAAATCAGGAAATACTGTTACTTTAAATCAGGGTGGAGGAAGTTTTAATCTATCTGACCAGGATTCAACAAACGAACTTCAACTCTTAAGTAAAAACGGAGGAAGATTAACACTGAGTAGAAATGGAGGAACAATAGCTTTGCCCGATTCATCGGCAATCAATGAACTGCAAACTCATGTAGGAATTGGAGGAAGAATTATTTTAAACCAAGGCGGAGGAACTGTAGTTTTACCCGATAGCTCTTCAACAAATGAACTTCAAAGCTTTTCACGAACCGGAGGCAGAATCATTTTAAATCAGGGAGGTGGAACAGTAATACTTCCCGATAGTTCATCAACCAACGAACTTCAAACAATCACAAAAACCGGAAATACAATTACTTTGAATCAAGGCGGCGGAAGTATTCTTTTATCAGATCAGGATTCTACTAATGAAATACAAACATTGAGCAAAACAGGTGGAAGATTAACATTAAGCAGAAATGGCGGAACCATCGCCTTGCCTGATTCATCTTCTACTAATGAGTTACAAACCTTTTCCCGGACTGGTGGTAGAATTATTTTGAATCAAGGGGGTGGAACAGTTATTCTGCCTGACAGTTCTTCAACAAATGAACTACAAACCTTCTCCAGAACCGGCGGTAGAATTATTTTAAATCAAGGTGGAGGAACTGTAATACTTCCCGATAGTTCATCAACGAATGAACTGCAAACATTAAGTAATAGAAATGATACTATATTTCTAACGAATGGAGGTTTTGTGAAAATCCCAACAGACACTTCAAGTTCATGGAAACTAAAGGGAAATAGCGGAACAAGTGCATCAACTAATTTTTTGGGAACAAAAGATAATGTGGCACTTAAATTCAAAACCAACAACATCCAAAGTGGATTGTTGGACCATATCAACCAAAATTATTTTATTGGTCAAAATGCCGGTATTTCCATTTCATCTGGTAAATATAATTCAGGATATGGGCATGAGGCATTGAAATACAACACCTCAGGAAACTCTAATTCCGCCAACGGATTTCAGTCTCTTTTTTCCAACACCACTGGACACGAGAATACGGCTTATGGGGCGGATGCGCTTTTATACAACACTTCAGGGTCATCAAATACAGCAACAGGAAAAGATGCGCTTTATTTCAACACTACGGGAAATTGGAATACCGCCAACGGTAAGCAAGCACTTAATGGCAACACTGTTGCCAGCAATAATGTTGCTATTGGTTCTCAAGCATTATATACTCAAAACTTCGCAACTCCATTTGCCAGTGAAAACGTTGCTGTTGGTTATCAGGCCCTTTTTTCTAATAATCCAACAACTACTTCGAATGGTTATAAAAATACAGCGATTGGAAATTATTCACTTTATACGAATACAACAGGAAGTAATAATACTGCAAATGGTTATCAAGCTCTTTATAAAAATACAACTGGTAATTCAAACGTTGCCATTGGAATCAATACTTTATTTAACAATACAAATCAGTCAAATCTAATAGCTATTGGAGATTCAAGTTTATATAATAATACAAGTGGGTCCGAAAATTCAGCTATTGGATCAAAGGCGCTTTTTTTCAATACCACAGGTTATAGGAATACTGCGATAGGTTTTCTGGCCCTTTATTCGAATACAACTGGACCAACCAACACAGCAATTGGATATTCGGCGTTATATTCAAACACAACAGGGGATGCTAACACAGGAGTTGGATATGGGTCATTATTTTCTAATACAACGGGTGTTCATAACGCGAGTACAGGTTACGGTGCTCTATTTTATAATACAAAAGGAAGTGAAAATTCTGCTTTTGGAGTTTGGGCTCTATTTTCTAATACTACAGGTAACCTTAACAGTGCTAATGGGAGAAATTCTCTTCATGATAATACAATAGGAAACGGTAATTCATCTTTAGGAGCATCTTCACTTTATTCTAATACTACAGGGAATAATAATATTGCTATAGGATTGGACGCACTTTATAAAAATACTACAAAATCAAATTTAGTAGCCATTGGTGATTCGGCTTTATATAATAATTCTACAGGCATTGGAAATACAGCAATGGGTTCAAAAACACTTTTTTCCAACACCACAGGAAGCGACAATACTGCAAATGGTTTTCAGGCACTCTATTTAAATACTACTGGAATCAGAAATACAACGGACGGTTCATACTCACTTTACAGCAATACAACAGGGGATGGTAATTCTGCATTCGGATATGCAGCACTTTATAACAACACCACAGGAATTAATAACACTGGTACAGGGCGCGGTGCGCTTTTTTCTAACACTTCGGGAAATTATAATTCAGCCTGCGGAACATATGCGTTGTATTCTAACACCACAGGACTCCAAAATACAGCCACCGGATATAATGCGCTTTATCTCAACACCACTGGATATGATAATACTGCCAAAGGATATGATGCGCTTCATTTCAATACTACCGGAGACAAAAACACAGCTATTGGGGCAAGCGTACTTTTCTCGAACACCACAGGATATAATAACACCGCGATAGGATGGCAATCAATGTATTCCAACACAACAGGACACTCTAACACCGCCAGCGGAATAACTGCACTTTATTCAAATACCACAGGTGCTTATAATACCGCAAGTGGGGTTAGGGCACTTTATTCAAATACCACAGGAAGCCACAATACTGCAAGTGGATTGAATTCGCTTTATTCCAACACAAAAGGCTACGAAAATACTTCGATAGGAGAAAATTCACTCTATAAGAATACTGACGGATACTTTAATACAGCATCTGGAGTTCACTCTCTTTTTTCAAATACCACAGGATATTACAATACTGCAATTGGATATCAGGCACTTTTGTCAAATACTACTGGTAATGGTAATAATGCTTTTGGTGGTTCTGCACTTTCAACAAATACAACTGGAATTAATAATACCGCTTTAGGATTCTATGCTTTTAATGGAGGTACAAATTATTCCAACTCCATGGCATTAGGTTATAATGCTGCAATAAATGCCAGTAATAAAGTAGTAGTAGGTGATGCAAATATAACCTCTATTGGCGGACAGGTAGGTTGGACAACCATTTCAGATGGCCGTTTTAAAAAAGATATTACTGAGAATATTCCCGGCTTAGCTTTCATAACCAAACTTCGCCCGGTTACCTATCATCATGATATGGATGCTATTGCTAAATTATTAAATACACCGGATAGCTTAAGGCTTAAAGAATCAGAAGTTCTTGCCGGAGCTATGCTACGAACGGGTTTTATTGCTCAGGAAGTAGAAAAAGCTGCCAACGAACTTGGTTTTAATTTTAGCGGAGTGGACAAACCAAAAAGTACGGAAGACTATTATGGTTTGCGCTATGCAGAATTTACAGTGCCTTTAGTAAAAGCCGTTCAGGAACAGCAAGCTATTATTGAAGCACTAAGGCAAGAAAATGAACTATTAAAAAAACAGCAAGCATTAACTGTTGCCAGACTTGAGGCTATTGAAAAACTGCTAACTACTAAATAAATGAAAGCCCTTGTTTTAATTGCATTCACCTTTATTGTCCATCCTTTATTTGGCCAATTCTTTGTAAATACTCTGGGTCTTGTTGGCATTGGAAATGGAGCCATTGTGACCGTGCAAAATATGGATGCCGAAAATCAAGGCGATATTTCGCATGCCGGTGATATGGAAGTGACCGGCAATATTATTAACTCCAACATTTGGGTATGCAACCTGATAATTCCAAGTCGGATTATGCTAACGCTGGATTGGACAAATAATGCAAGTTTTAGCTCGGGAATTGGAAAAGTTGAATTTAACGGAACCAATCAAACTATGGGAGGAACAAATCAAACTATTTTCTATAAACTTATACTGAACGGAGTAGTTGGAAACAGAAAAACCCAACAAAATACCATTTGGTGTTTGGACAGTTTTTATCTCAATAATGTAGAACTTGCCACCAATGGAAATACGTTTTCACTTCGCAATGGTATTATTCCGGTACAAAGAGGTTCAGGTTATATTTCCACCTTTAATAACGGTTGGGTAAAAGTGGTTTATCCTGTTGCATTGGCTGGCAATACAATTGTTCCTTTGGGCTACTGGCTCAATTCTTCTCAATACAAACCGGTGTATTTAATAAATCCGGCACAGGATAGTTTTAATATTTCGCTTTATGGCAATTCACCAACTCTTGACGGGCGGAGTTCCGCTTCGTTACAGGATAGTTTGTGCAGTATTAACGATAATTATTATTACCGAATTCAAACTTTTAATAGCCCGTTATTTTTTGCAATAACCCAAAGCCCGATAGAATTAAACTATACCAAACTCGCCCGATGGAATGGAACAAAATGGGATAAAATTTCCAAATCAGCCCCTGCTGCTTCTGTTGGAACTCAAAATCTGGGTTTAAATTCTCAACAGACTCTCATAACCGAATATATTTCGCAAGGCCATGAAAAACCGTTTGTTAATGCAGGCTCTGATTTAAATGTAATGCCGGGAAGCACAGCCCAACTCATAGCCAAAGGATATTTCCCCAAAGGCTCTACCTTTTTATGGAATCCTGATTTTGATTTGTCGTGTTCGGATTGCCCTAATCCGATTTTCACCATGGGCAGCCCCGGAATTTATACTGTTACCGTTAGCAATGGCCTTAATTGTGAAGACACCGATACCCTAATCATTTCAAAAAATATTAACTATAAAAATTTAATTGGCAATGCCTTTTCACCCAATAATGATAAGCTTAATGAAACCTTCGGCCCTGTTCTATTACCCGGTGATAAGTTGGAAAAACTTGAAATTTATAACCGCTGGGGTGAACGACTTTTTGAAGGAACCGAAAATTGGGACGGACGTTATCAGGGTCAATTAGTCATGCAGGGTGTTTATGTTTATCTAATTACAATTTCCAGTAATTCGGGAGGTACTAAAACCGTTTCAAAATTTTCGGGAGATGTTACTTTGTTGAGGTGAATTTTACCAACGTTTCTATCTAAGGATTTATCTCATTTAAGCCTTTTGGTAAATTTTCTTCCATAATTTTTTATGATTTTAATTTCCTAATCAGTTTTTCAATTTCATCCAGTGGCAAACGGTCATTGCTCACTTTCAGTTTTTCTAAAAATTCTATTCCTGCATTTACCGTTACAATTTTGTTTTCTACCAACATTCGAATGACCCACAAACTTCCATGCACTGTAATACCTTGTTCAGTGGCTTCACTTCGCAACTTTGCATCACCCGTAAGCAACGGACATTTCAACTGTTTTGCTTTCCATAAAACCGTTATATCAATCAGCGTTTTGAAAAACCGTTTCGTTTTAAAATTTTCTACTTCCTCAATTTCCTTTTCACTCAACACAAAAACAGTAAGCTGACGCGAACGGATAAACATTTCTATTTGCTCTCTCTGTTCCGATTCTAAAATTTCACCTTTTACAAAATCCGTTGTGCATATTTCATAATCCAAAGCAAAGAATTCAGGCAATGCCTTAATCTTGATGAGGTCAAAAAAGACAGAGGAATCTGTAATAATTAATTTCATATTAGCTGATGTAATTGCTCTTGAAATTTCCATGCACTCATTCCGAGATAGTATGCAGCTTCGTTAATGGTTAAAATTTCTTTTGACAAACCCATGTAAACCAACCGTTGCATTTTCATTGGCTTTTCTTTGCTCATATATTTTCCCGGTTCATTCAGGTGCAGCTTTCTTTCTCTGTAGCCAATATTAAAACGTTTATAAATAAAACTGGTAATAATTCCGAGATGCAAAGCCCTTGAGAAAACCGCAGAAAAAGAAATTCCCCATCGTTCCTTAATCAATATTAATTCGTTTTGATAAAAATGAAACCGGTCTTTGCTCAATTCCTTCCTTGCCATATCCTCAGGATACAAAACAGCAGATGAAAAGGTGTGACACAGCTTTTCCTCCTCTTTTTCAGAAAGTTTGGTTGAGAAATTTAAAGAGTGGTGTGCTAATTCATGCAGTGCAGTAAATCTTTTTCTTACAACATCTTCACCTTCCTTAACATTTTTTTTAAGGACGATTATTTTTTTACCGTCCACATCAGCCTTCATTCCGTCGAACCCATCGGGAGCATCCAACTCAATTACTTTGTAACCTTTGTCCTCTAACATTTCAACCACATCAGGAATCGGGTCATAACCAAGTTTCCAAACTTCTCTTAATTGCTTTGCAGCAGTTTCAGCATCATCAGCGTTCTCAATTACTTTATCGTAAACAAAATATTCTGCTTTCTCATATGGGTTAATCAAATGCTCCAATTCAAAATAGCGTTCACAATTTTCTTTTGCCATTTCCTCCACCGACACCTGTTTGGTTTTTGAAATCTTTGAAGAATACTTTCGGTAGCTGATATTTTTCAGTTCTACATCGACAGTTGGAACAGAATAAAAATAATCCACAGGCACATTCAACATATTTGACAAAGCAATAAGCACCTGACTATCAGGTTTCATTTTGCCCTGTTCGTATTTATGCAATGCCTGACGGGAAACAATTTTTTCAAGTTTGTTTTCTAAGTCCTGTAAGGACATACCAGCCATTTTTCGGGCTGACACCAGTTTATTTCCAAATACATTTTCCATTGAATTATTTTTTCGAGTTGCTCTTTTATGGTTGACAAAAATAGTTTTTATTTGTCTAATTGTAAACCAAAAGATTTGGAAAGTTTTCAACAAGCAATTAAGATAATGGAAGGAGTTTATGTTTATTTAATAACTATTTCAAGTAATTCGGGCGGTACTAAATCCGTATCAAAGTTTTCGGGAGAGGTTACTTTGTTGAGGTGATTTTTATCAACCTGAGTTTAGAAGGAGCATGAATAGAAAATTTATTTTCTGATAAAAAAATCGGGAAAGGTTCTTGGGTATATTAATAAAATAGAAACTTAAAAAAGTAGTAACTGAATACTAATCAACATACTTTTTTAACCATAAAAAAATTAATAAATGCCCGAACAACAAAATATTGAATACAAACAAAGCTGGCATGATGACTATCTGAAGTGGGTTTGTGGATTTGCTAATGCGCTGGGCGGTTTGATTTTTATTGGCAAGGATGATAATGGCAAAGTAGTCGGAATTAATGATTACAAAAAGCTGATGGATGAAATACCCAACAAGGTAAAAGACTTGATGGGTATTTTAGTTGATGTAAACCTTCATGAAGAAAAAAGTTTATACTATATTGAAATAATTACCAAGCCTTACGCTGTACCTATTTCTTTACGAGGAAGGTATTACTACCGCAGCGGCAGCACCAAACAAGAATTGATTGGCGCGGCACTTACCGATTATTTGCTCCGTAAAAGTGGCAAGACTTGGGATGAGGTTAGTGAAACCGCAGCTACGTTTGAGGATATTGATGGGGCCAGTTTAAAATTATATATAGCAGCATCAATTCATGCTGGGAGAATTGCAGATGTTGAAGGGTTAAGTAATGCAGATTTGCTTGCCAAGCTTCGGTTGACAGATTATAAGGGTAATATAAAAAGGGCAGCCATTGTTTTGTTTGGAAAGAACCCGTCAAAATTTTTTAATAATTGTGTTGTAAAAATTGGTCGCTTCGGTAAAGACAGCAGCGATCTGAAATTCCAAGAGACAGTAGAAGGCAATATTGTTTATTTGCTGAAAGAAGTGCTGGAACAATTAAATCGAAAGTTTTTTACCCGTGCCATTTCTTTTGAAGGAATGCAAAGGATTGAAAAAGGTGAGTATCCTATCGCAGCTCTTCGTGAAATGTTGCTCAATGCATTGGTACATCGTAATTACTTAGGTTCATCTGTAGTGCAGATGCGTATGTTTGATAACCAATTTAACATCTGGAACGAAGGGGAATTACCTGCTGGCATTAGCTTGGATTCACTTAAAAGGCAGCACCCTTCGCGACCAAGAAATTTATTAATAGCCGATGTTTGTTTCAAAGGCGGGTATATTGATGCTTGGGGAAGCGGCACATTAAAAATTATCAATACTTGCAAAGAAGCAGGATTGCCCGACCCTGAAATTATTGAACAGGACGGTGGCATTTTGGTGACTCTGTTTAAGGATATATATCTGGAAAATATTCTGACAAAATACCCATTAAGTGAAAGGCAAATAGAAGCATTGCTTTTATGGAAAGATGATGGTGAAATTGTAAGTGGCAAATACAAAAACAAATTTTCTGTAACGGACAGAACTGCACGAAGGGATTTAGTGGAGATGGTTAATCTTGGTATTTTAAAAAAAGAAGGAGATAAAAAAACTACAAAATATCTTTTTGTTCGTTAAATGTCCGATAAAGTGAGCTAATGTCCGTTAAATGTCCGATAAGCTGTGCTAATGTCCGTTAAATGTCTGTAAGCACTAACTGCAAAAAAATGGGATTTGAGGAGTCAAGATAGGTTTGGGGAAAATTACAAATAGTGATTCCAAACAGCACCACTAACATAACCAATCCATTTCACATCTCATGCCCCTCCATTGGGTTAGTTCCTTTTCTAAACCGGTATTCACTGTTTATGGCATATACTCCGGTTATCACAATTTTTTTTGAGTTGTCTATTTCCGATTTAATTTCAATCATTCAGTTTGTTTCCATTTCTTTCGGGTCTTTTTTCTAACCTCATATATTGCAAGGCAAATGCCTCCGGCAGCAATCGGGAAAAGCCAATCTACAGCAAGTAAAGGCGAAGTATGAAAATAATAATTAAGTGTTGGCACATACACAATAAGCAGTATGCATGAAATAGATAGGGCAAATGCTAATAAAAGATTTCGGTTGGAGAAAAAATATTTTCCCAAAGCAGGTCCATAAGTCCGTCTTGAAAGCAGGTTGGCATATTGACCAAAAATGATAGAAATAAAAGTTACGGTTATTGCTTTTTCATAATGGTTGGAAAGATGATGATTATGAAAATATTCCGCAAGAAAAGCTCCATAAGCTGCAAGTCCCATAATTGAACCATTGAACATTATTCCTTTCATGGTGTTTTTCGTCAATATTTTATCTTTCGGATTTCGGGGAGGGCTTTCCATAATGTTTTTTTCAGGCGGGTCATACGTAAGCATAATCAGTGGAAACATTTCTCCAACCATATCTATTAATAAAATTTGAACGGCTAATATTGGTGTGGCTATACCCATAAATGCACCGGCAAATCCAAACAGCACACACGTTAGCTCGGCAATATTGGATGAAAGATTTGTTTTAATTGTCTTTTCCAGATTTCTGAAAATGGTTCTTCCTTCTTTTACAGCAACCACAATTGTTGAAAAATTATCATCCAGCAATATCATGTTGGCAGCTTCCTGGGCTACTTTTGAACCTTTCTTTCCCATGGCTATTCCGATATCCGCTCTTTTTAAACTCAGGGTATCATTTACTCCGTCGCCGGTTACGGCTACAATTTCTCCCAGTTTCATCAGCAAATCAACAATGCGGAATTTATCATCAGGCGATACTCTTGAAAATATGACTGCCCTGTTTTGAAAAACTTCTTTCATTTGTGTGTCAGTCATTGCCTTCAAGGCAGTTCCGTTAATTACTTTCGGAAACTCGTTGCCCTCATTCATTAATCCGATATTTTTAGAAATAGCTTTAGCAGTTATTTCATTATCGCCTGTTATCATAAACACTTTAAGATGCGCTTTGAAAACAGATTCAAGAGCCGTTTTCACTTCCTCGTTTGGAGGATCAAACATGGTAACGAATCCCGCAAAGGTTAAATCTTGTTCGGCATCATCAATCGTATAATCGTCTTTATGTTTCAGGTCTTTGTATGCAATGGCAATTACCCTCAAGGCATTTTCAGAAAATGTTGCTGACAGAGAAAGTATTTGCTTTCTTTTTGCAGCAGTCAGTTTATTTATTTTTCCGTTGGAAATAATTTTTGTTGAAACTTCCAATATGGATTCAATAGAACCTTTTACAGAAGAAATAATTTTGTTTTTATGGGATCGAATGATGGCGGCTCGTTTGCGAAATGAATCGAACCCAAATGCTTTTATTAAGGGATAATCTTTTTCAATTTCTTCCAATGTAAATCCGGCTTTTATGGCAAGTGTGGCAAATGAAGCTTCGGTTGGGTCGCCAATGCAATACCACGATGCATGATAATTATCCGGTGGACTTATTTTTCCGGTTGATGAAAGAAATCCTGAAAGAAAAAACAGTTGAGAATCACCTAAAGAATCTTTTTTCACAACTTCACCCTTTTCATTCGAAATATTTCCAGAAGGTTCATAACCCAATCCGGAAACCGAAAATGATTTTCCGTTGAAATAGCATCCGGTAATCGTCATTTCATTTTTAGTAATAGTTCCTGTTTTGTCAGAAGCAATTACCGTTGCTGAACCTAAGGTTTGAGCTGAGGCAATTTTTTTTACAATCGCATTTCTTTTTGCTAATCTTCTTACTGCAAGGGCGAGAGCCATAGAAATTTGTGCAGGCAAACCTTCAGGCACCATTGCAGCCGCAACGCTTACAGAAAAAACAAGAGCCAAAGCAACTGAATCATTCAGAAGTAAACGGGTTGCAAAAAGAAAGACACCAATAATTAATGTGGCATAGGTTAACTTTTTTGCAACATCGGCAATCTCTGTTTGCACAGGCGAGTCGGTTGATTTAATTTTCTGCGAAGAGGTGTTTATTTTTCCAATCTCGGTTTGAATTCCTGTAGCATACACAATTCCGGTTGCCTCACCTCTTGCAACCGTTGTTCCCATATAAATACAATTTTTTATTTCAGCAATAGACAGTGTTTTATCTGTATTGAATAAATGGTCTTTGTCCGATGGTAATGATTCGCCGGTGAGTATAAATTCATTTGCTGAAAAACTGTTGGATTGAATCAAGCGAATGTCTGCAGGAACCCCATCGCCTTCAAATAATTTTACAATATCACCGGGCACAAGGTCATCGGCAAAAATTTCAATTATTTTTCCTTCCCTGATAACAGTACATTTATTTATAACTAACTTCTTAAGCGAGGCAAGAATATTTTCAGCTTTCCATTCCTGATAGAAACCAATAAGGGCATTCAAGGTGATTATGACAAAGAGAATAGAACCATCCCGCGGCTGACCTAAATAAAAAGAAACCAATGATGCAGCAATTAAAATGATTATCAGCGGACTTGTGAATTGACCAAAAAGTATTTTAAAAACGCCTCTTGTATTTGTTGCTTTCAAAACATTGCTGCCATACTTTTTCTGTGCCGAACGGATTGCATTTTTATCAAGTCCATTTTCAGCATGACTGTTGAATTGTTTAATTACAGCATCACTATTTTGCTTATAAAATCCCATCAGCTATTATGTTATCAATCTGAATTTTGTTTGAAGGATGAATAATGGTATTGCAGGTAATCACTTCCTTAACACCTGAATTAAGCAATTCCAAATAAGCATTGTTAGCAAAAATGCCATGAACACCGATACAAACAGGTTGTTTCATTCCTGCATTTTTTAAATGTCCGATCGTTGCAATCATGGTTTGTGCAGTTGAGATAATATCATCCACTATAACAGGAGTATGGTTTTTAAATAGGTCAACATGAGGAACTGAAACTTCTACCTCATTGTCCCCTTTTCTCATTTTATTAAGTATAATGAAGGGTGCCTTTGCATCTTTTGCAACTTCTGAAACCCATTGTTCACTTTCGCTATCAGGGCCTATTAACAGAGGATTTTCTATATTTTTTTCGATATAATCGGAAATTAATACTGTGGCATGTATTACCTTGCAGGGAATGGAATAAATTTCAGACATCGAATGTGTTCTGTGAAGGTGAGGATCAATGGTAATTAATTCATCAACGCAGCTTGAAATAAGTTTTGCAAAGTATCCGGAGGTTACTGCTTCTCCCTGATTGAATTGCTTATCCTGCCTCATATAGGCAAGGTAAGGCGCTATAAGTATTATTTTGGTGGCACCTGAATCTTTTAATTTGTTTGCCACAAAGTATAACGGAAGAAATTTGTCATCAGGCTGATGCATTGAACAAACAAGAATTATTTCTTTTCCCGAAACATTACTGACAATGCGGATATAGCTTTCCCCATCCGGAAATTGCCTTATCACGAGTTCTCCTTTGTCGGCTTTTAGTTTTGTTGCTATACTTTCTGCAAGTATTTCGTTTTCTGGTAATGCAAAAACAATTCTTTCCATTTATTCCAATGTTATTATACCGTTCATGTTATTTAAATAATCTTTCACATACTCCAATTCTCCAATGGCATTGGCATATATGGCAAACAAAATGTCTCCTTTTTTAATAATTTTTCCAATAGGTGAAAAAAATTGTATTCCTGCACAGGGCGATTTGGGGGCACCTGCAAGTTTAGCAATTCGTGCCAGTTTTCTGCTGTCAATATATTTTACGGTTCCATCGGCAGTTGAAATAACATCATGTTTGTATTTGGCATACCCCGGTTCTTTAAATCCACCCTGTGATTCACATATTGCCATAAATTTTTTCAAAGCCATCCCATTTTCAAGAATTTCGGTGGCTATGCTTATTCCGTCTCCTTTAGGATATTTATCAGATAATTCAAGCAGTGTAGCAGCAAGCTGTATCGCTCTTTGTTTCAAGTCAAGCGGAGCATTTGATTCGTTTCGCAAAACGGCCAGTACATCCATAGCTTCTAATGACGGACCTATACCTCTGCCAACGGGTTGATTTCCATTCGTAATTACAATTTCAACATGTAAACCAATTTCTTCCGCCACGGCTTTAAAATAATATTGAAGTTTTAAGGCTTGCTCCTGCGAACGAACTTTTGCTGTAGGCCCTACAGGAATATCAATGACAACATGCGTGGAACCTGCTGCAATCTTTTTTGATAATACGGAGGCAATCATTTGGCCATTGCTATCAATATCGAGAGACCTTTCCACAGAAATCAGTATGTCATCGGCAGGACTTAACTTTACTGCCCCGCCCCATGCCATACATCCACCCTCCTTTTCAACCACCCGTTTTATTTGTTTTATGGAAAGGTTCACCGGGGTCATTGTTTCCATAGTATCTGCGGTACCGGCAGACGAGGTAATTGCCCTCGAAGATGTCTTGGGAATTGTTAAACCCAGAGCAGCTACTATACTGACTACTATAGGCGTTGTTCTGTTTCCGGGAAGCCCCCCTACACAATGTTTATCAAGAATTATTCCTTTGCCCCAGTTAATTTTTTCACTGGTATTTATCATAGCCCTGGTTAAGGCAGTAATTTCACTGATTGTAAGATTATCGCCTGAACAGGCAGAAATAAAGGCGGCCAGTTCAATATTGGAGTAATGCCCGGAAACAACATCATTAATAATCTCATCAAAGTCATTACCGGTAAGTTCCTTGCCATAAATTTTTGCTCTTACCTTACTTAGTGATTCAATAGGTTTAAGGTGTAAAATTTCAATAATATTTCCATCAATTACCTTTAATCGTTTCATTGCTTCCATTGACAAACCGGCCTGTTCGTGAGTAAGCATTTCTGAATAAACCACATTTAAAGTGGCAATTATGCTCTTGTCTTTATGCTTAACCACTAATCGGGTTAAGGCGGTAAACCCTTCCGATTTGCAGATATGGCAATCGCTCCGCATGTAAATAGTATTTTCACGGTAGGTATCAATGCCAACAGATATTACTTTAAGTGTATGTGAATTTCCTTTCATAAGATTTTAGTTGATTTATTTTCGAAAAAATGTTTTTTTGTATCCTTCAACATACTCTTCACACACCAAATTGAATACCTTTTCCCTAATAAAAAGCCGGGAATATTTTTTGATTTGGTATATAAAATGCCAAGTTTTGCTGTAGTAGTCCCATCATTATTTGGCTTCAATTCTAAATACATCCTATACCATGAAATCACAATCATTTTTGCATCTCCGATTGTTTCCCATGTTTTTGACTTCCCTTTATCCCATTGAGTAACTAAAACAGTAAAATTCATTTTCATTCCCATAACTTTTCCTGTCCATTTATACCTGGCATTTAAACCGGTTTTATTTTCAGAGAGCCACTCCAAATGCAGCTTGTTTCCCATCATTTGAGGATTGTTTTCTGTCATGTGCATTCCTGTATTATTTATATCATCCATAAAAGCGAATACGTCCTCAGGCATTGCATTTATAATCATTGTCCGCTCAACAACTTTTATTTTTCGACCTGATGGGGGTTGCAGGGAATCCTGAGCCTGGCTATTGGTTGTTATTAAAACAAAAAGCATAATGAGCATGAATATTATTTTTATTTTATCGGTTGTCATAAAATGTTTATTTCAAGTTTTACAATATTATTTATAGCGTTTCTTTGAACCAATCACATATTACGTTTGCCGCTTTTTTAGGATGGGATACCATCCAAAAAACACTTCCGTCAACTTCAATAATTTTTTTCTTAATATCCGGAAGTCGGTTAAATAGATCTTTTTCGTAATCTGGATAAATGCCTCTTACAGGAACTATAAACATTGTTGGTATTTTCAAATCTGATAACGGACAGGGAAGAGGGGTTGTTACAAGCGATATAACTGAGGCTAAGGTATTCCATTTATTAAAGTCAGGATCGCGCAAATAGCCATTTGTTACAAGGTGTGTTTCTATACCAAGATTTTCATTTTGGGAGTCAATAAGTTCCTGATAGTTGAGATACATTGATATTGGCAACGGCAAGTGAGGAAAAATTTTTACAAGAAATTTTGCAAAAGGAAGGATTAATTTTCTTCTTCTGCCTGCACCTTCTCCTTTTGAAAATGCTTCCCGAAATTTATTCTCTGTAAGTATTGCCGGAGAATTCTGCAACACCATACTTTTCATTAAACCATTCGCCAATGCCAGATAGAAAACTGCATAACCGCCAAGCCCTTCGGCAAAAACCCCGATTCTTTGACTGAACTTTTTCGCAATATGTGTGAGTGCATCTTCATGGCGTAGTATCAGTTCGGTGATTGTTGCCGCTCCATGCTTTGGCATGATAAAAACATTGTATCCATTAAGATGCATGAGATAACCAAGTTCTGCAAAAACATAAGCATGACCACCTGACCCCTCTGAAATCAATATATTAGGAGCAATCTGACTTTTTTCAAAATATATTAATTCATACGTTTTTCCATTAGAGATAAAGATTACGTGTTGAATTTTTTTTTCTATTTCTTCAGCATCCAACTCAAGTACATAGTGTTTCTTCCAGTAGTTTTTGTCCTTCATGGGTAAATTTTATTTTTTACTTTCCCATATCTGTGATTTAATTTTCCATTCAAACCCAACAAATTCTCTAATTCTACTTTTATAATGCATGTATTTGCATGACCAAATGGTTCCGGAAATGCACCATCATTAAGGCAGTAAAAATTTTTCAATATCACCTATCACAACACTATTCCATTTTTCACATTTCATGCCCCTCCATAGGGTTAATTCCTTTTCTAAATCGGTATTCACTGTTTATAGCATAGGCTCCGGTTATCACCACTTTTTTTGAACTATCTATTTCCGTTTTAATTTCAATCATTCCGTTTATTTCCATGCCGGTTTCCACCATCACGTTTTCATATACTCCCGGTCGTTTTTCAACCCATATATAGGATGCATTTTCTTCTCTGATTACAGCATCCACGGGTATAAACACTCCTTTCAAATTGGATTGTGTCAATTTTGCAATGGCTTGCATTCCGGGTTTTAATATTAAATTTTGATTGGGAATTTCAAATCGGATTAAAAGCAATCGCGTATCCTGATTTATTTCAGGATTTATAAAAGACACTTTTGCATTTATGATTTTTTCAGGAAAATCAGTTAATGAAACCTTTGCAGTTTGACCAATATATATGGATTTAGCATAATTCACGTTTATCTGCGTTTCGAGCCAAAGGCTGTTTAAATCTGCTAATTTCAGTATGCCTGCCCCATCCATAATATAACTGCCTTCAGTGACTAATATTTCTGTAATAAATCCACTTGATGTGCTAAAAAAAGTGGTGTAAGGTGAAACTTCACTCGTGGATTTCAGACCTTCAATTTGTGCATCCGTCAATCCAAAATACGCGAGTTTTTGTTTGGAAGCGTTGAGCATAATTTGTGCATTTTTTCCAAAATTGCCGGACAAGGAAAGTTGCTTGTATGCTGTGAGATAATCTTGTTTGGCTATGGCAATATCTTCGCTGTACAATTGATAAACCGGTTCGTTTTTAGCTACATAATCGCCGATGGTTTTATAATACAAGCGTTCAATTCGCCCCATGGTTCGTGCAGATATGGTATTAATTTTCTCTTGATTTATCGTTAAAACGCCATTATAATTTTGCTCTAAACTATTTTCACTTGCTGAAAAAGTTTGTGTAGTAATGTTGCCCAATTGTATTTGCTGCTCGCTCAGGTTTATTTCATTGGCTTCTGTATCCCCGTTTTTAATTGGAGTTAATTCCATATGACAAATGGGGCATTTTCCGGGCTTGTCTTCTTTTACCTGCGGATCCATGGAGCAGGTGTAATACGTTGTTTCTTTACCTAAATGTTTGCTATGATCCTCCTTGTTTTTCTTATTGCAGGCCATAAATACCGTAAACAGTAAAAATAGAATGATGATATTTTTTATTATTTTACTCATAATTATTTTGTTTTAATAAAGCTTTCGCTGTCTATTAAATAGTGTGCATTTTTTGCAATAGTATCTTCAGTAGAAATACCCTTGAGAATTTGGACAAAATCACCCATTACGATTCCAGTTTTTATTTCGTGTGCTTTAAAACCATTTTCCATTTTTATAAAAACTATATTTTTAGTGCCAATACTTACCATGGCTTGTTTATGAATCCAAATTGCCTTTATCGGATTAGTGGTTACAATGCCTTGCAATCGCGACCCAATTGGCAATTTCAGCCCGGTATTATTTAAATGAACCCGTATTCTATTCGATTTATCTGTTGAATTAAATTGTGTTTCTATAAAATTAATTTGAGCCTTAAAAGGTGCATTTGGGTCCAACTCAGTAGTAATGGAAATAGATTGGTTTATTTTGATCAGGATATTGTATGCCTGAATAACATTAAAAACACCCCAAACTTTATCGGTATTTAATAATTTAAAAACGATTTCCCCCTTTTTAATATAATCACCTTCTTTTACAATTAATTTTTCGTCGCCGTTACTTGCGTTATTCATCGTATTTGTAACGCCATTATCCGTTTTTTCAGTTCCTTCAATAATTCCTGAAACCGGGCTATAAATTGAAATCTGAGGGTTGGCTTTTTTGGAAGATGACAAATAATTGATTTGATTTTCGGTCATTCCATACTGAACCAATTTTTGTTTTGAGGCTTCTATTATTGAGTAATTTTGGGCATCATTTGTAATTAAATAAATAAAATTTTGCTGTTCCGTCAATAGTTCAGGGCTGTATAAATCAAACAATTTTTGTCCTTTTGAGACTTTTTGGAATATGTAATTCACATATATTTTTTCAATTCTACCACTTATTCGCGCGGCAATATTTACAGACGAATTAGGGTCATAAGCCACTATGCCGGGTAAATTTATTTCACCGCTTAATGTGGTGTCTTTCGCGCGGGTAGTTTCAAAATTTCCGACAATAAAATTATCGGTTGGTTTCAAAAGATTGTTAATGGAATTGTCTTCAGCCGTATTATTTTCTTTTGCAATTTTAATTAGCTCCATACCGCATTTTGGGCAATTGCCGGGTTTATCGCTAAAAATCGAATCTTCAGGCATTGGGCAGGTATAAACTTCTTTTTGATGAGAATTTTCCGAATGATTCTCTGTTTCTTTTTTTACCAATGTCATTCCACAAATTGGGCAATTACCGGGTTTATCACGAATAATTTCTGGATGCATGGGGCAAGTGTAAATTTCTTTTTGATGAGAATTGCCTGAGTGATTAGAGGATTTATTGCCAAAGAAATAAATAGCAAATCCAATCACTAAAACTACACTAAAGGCCAAACTATATTTTAAATACTTTTTCAAATGGCTAATTCTTATTTTGAGTGGTTATACAATAATTTTCAATAATCAATATTCAATGTTCAATGTTCAATCTGGCTTCACTAAAGTTTAAGCTTATTATTTATTTTAGTGGTACTTATACTTTTACCAACAATTGCTATTAATTCCTCAGTTTCTTTATAAATATCGTCAAGCTTTGAAATAGGTTTTATCATTTCTTTTTTGCGAATAATTTTTAAGGCAGTTCTGCATTCTTTCAACTCCTCTAACACTACACTCATTTTATGTACAAAATCTTTTGGAGATTCAGCGGATTGAGCTTCACTATAATTGAAGGCAGGGGAATGACAGGATTTGATTAATTGTCCTGCTATATAATTTCCCGCTCTGGTATTAGGCAAGGCTTCTACTACGTCAATCATCCTGCAGGCATAATCAATTAGCCTTTCTTCTAAATCATATTTTCTATTTTGCATCTGTAAGGTATTGAAAATTGAGTATTGAAAATCGAATATTGATCATTTGACCTTGACTGAAATAGGTTGACAAAAATTCTATAAAGTTTAACACATTTTATCTTTAATATAAAATTATAACACCTCGTAATAAGAATTATTCTGTTCATATTTATTTGGTTTCTAATAGTTTTTCAATTTCTACCTGTGCCATCAAAATATTTTGCAATTTATCTAAAGCATCAATTTGTGCCATATTCAATGCTTCCCAGGCATCTAATACAACAAACAAATCGCCTGTATTATTTTGCCAGGCAATCAAGGCAGTTTCATAATTATTTCGCAAGGCAGGAATAATATATTTTTCAGAAATATCATATTGCTTTTTTAAATTACTGAGTTCTGTTTTCATTGCTGAAATCATGCCTGTAGCTTCATTTAAAACCATTTGTTTTTGCCAATTAAGGCTTTCATTTTTAATTTGAAAACTGGTAATATTGGCTTTATTCATTTTAGTGGACCATGGCATTGGTATATTAACCATTCCCATTAAGGTGTATAATTGAGGTTGACTTCCAAAAGCAAACATGTGGTCGTACCGTACACCAAATTCTGGCAATAGCTTGGTTTTTTCTGCTTCAATTTTTAATTGATTTAACGCAATTGTTTTTTCAATTGCTTTGATATCGCTCCTGTTTTTTGATAAAAACTGAGTATCCTGTTTTATAATATCAAAATCTTTCAACTGATAAGTTGTGTCAATATAGAAAGCATAATTTTTATCTCTTGCCATTAGGGTGTTTAACATAATTCTTTTTTGGGAAATATCATTTTGCAACATTACAATCATACTTTGCTGTGAACTGAATTGCGATTTTGCCTTGTAATAGGTCGGCAATTTATCCATGTTATATTGGTACCTTATCTCCATACTTTTAATCATATAATCCAATAGCAAAAGGTTATCATCGGCTATTTTTATTTTTTTATTTAATACCAGCCATTGATACCAGGCTGTTTTTGCCAAAGCATTTAATTGATTAATCGTATAGTTTTTATTTTCCTTTTCTACCGATGACATGGCATTCATATATTGAAAATCGGCCTTTAACTTTTTTTTATTCGGTATCATTTGGGTAAAACCCAACATATAGGAACCCATGCCGGGCGACATGCCGTCGGCCTTCCACATATAAGGATTATAAGGAGTCATAAAAAAACCGGAACTCACCTGGGGCGGCATCCAGCTTTTTGCTCCCTGTGCTGCAGCATCCATACTTTGAATTTCTGCATCCATCATTTTTAATTGCGGATTATTTGTTTTGATTTTACTCAATACAGTATCCAGCGAAAGTGTTTGCGCTATCAGATTATTAGCACTAAAAATCAAACACCCTAATATGATATAATATTTATTTTTTAACATTTCTTCTTTAACCTTTAACCTTTTTTCTTTAACCTTTAACCTTTTTACTTTAACCTTTAACCTTTTTACTTTAACCTTTAACCTTTTTACTTTAACCTTTAA
>CAYHCM010000039.1:0-27046 GCA_964355045.1 uncultured Chitinophaga sp.
GGAGCGGGAAACGAGATTCGAACTCGCGACCTACAGCTTGGGAAGCTGCCACTCTACCAACTGAGCTATTCCCGCTTTTTTTTTGACAGACAAAGTTAAAAAATGTTTTAAGAATAAATAAAATTATTTCTAGAAACTGTCCACCGCCTTCCCAACTCTCCACACATCCTCAAACGAATTATAAAGTGGCACCGGTGCCATCCGTATCACATTCGGTTCGCGCCAATCTGCGAGAATTCCGTGGTTTTGTAAATGTTTAAATAGGGATTTTCCATTGGCATCGGTAAGTATGGAAAGTTGGCAGCCCCGTTGGTCGGGCGGAGTTATTATTTTTAAATTTTTATTGCTTTGTTCCAACACAAATTGTAAATAACTTGTTAAAAGTTTACTTTTTGCAGTAAGTCTTTCCATACCTGCTTCCTCAAATAGTTGGAGAGAGGTATTTTGAACAGCCATGTTAAAAACAGGAGCATTGCTCAATTGCCAACCCGCAGCGCCGTATTCAGGAATAAATCCTTTTTTCATTTGGAAACGCTCATCTTCCTTATGTCCCCACCAACCTGCAAAGCGCGGTAACTCAGGATTATTAGCAAAGCGTTCGTTTACAAAAACTCCTGAAACCCCGCCAGGCCCTGAGTTTAAATATTTATAACCACACCATACTGCAAAATCCACATTCCAATCGTGAAGTTTTAAATGTAAATTTCCGGCTGCATGGGCCAAATCAAAACCAACTGTAATTCCTCTATCATGCCCGGCTTTGGTGATGGCTTCCATATCAAACGCCTGACCGGTATAATATTGCACCCCGCTAAATAGTATCAAAGCCGTATCATCGGCATTTTTATTTATGGTTTCAATAATATCTTCCGTTCTCAAATGGTATTCTCCAGCTCGGGGTGAAATTTCAATAATTGCATCCTCTGGATTCATCCCATGAAACTGCACCTGGCTTTCCATGGCGTATTGGTCGCTTGGAAATGCGCCGGCTTCCATTATTATTTTAAACCGGGTAGGAGTGGGGCAGTAAAAACTTACCATCATCAGGTGAAGATTTACAGTAAGGTTGTTCATCACTACTACTTCGTGTGGCAAGGCGCCGACTACCTTTGCTGCTTTTTCATTTAAAAATTTATGATAATGAAACCAGGGATTTTTTCCTTCAAAATGGCCTTCAACGCCCATATTTTGCCAGTCTTCCATTTCCTGTTCCAAGGCTGCCCGGGCAGTTTTGGGTTGCAAACCCAAAGAGTTTCCACAGAGGTAAATCGCCTCTTTGCCTTTCAGTTTTGGAAAATGAAAACGGTTGCGAAAGCCCGCCAATGGGTCTTTGAAATCTAATGAGCGGGCAAATTCTAATGTATTTTTATAAGTGGTCAATTGAAATTAATTAATGGGTGGTAATGCTTTTAGTAAATTATTGTACAATTTATTTTTTTCAACCTCTATTTTCCGTTCAGCCAATTTGTGAGATTTTTTTATCCCGCCTTTATAATAGCGGTTAAGCCAGGGATAGACTGCCAACAAACCATCAAGGGCTCTATATTTTATACTTACATCTATAAATAAAACCACAAAGGCTCCGGTGAGCAAAAAGGCATTGGCACCTTCTTTATAATACCCACACCAGGCCTGCCCTAAGCCGGGCATAATACTCATCCATTCTACCATATCAGGATTATAGCGGCGATTTACTTTTTTTGTTTTTTTAAAAAGTGTAGAAATGGCATTTTGCGAACCTTTATCCAAATCTGTAATTGCCAAAAAATGGTTTTTTGCACTCGTATATCTCCCGCTTTTATAATCCAGAGTTCCCATAAGCAAATGGAGTTTGTTGCTTACCCGTGAATTAATATTGGTTTCAGGAATATTTAATAATTCGGAATAAGCCAACGAAGTATCTCCCGCCAGCATATAATTCAAGGCGCTTTCAAATAGTATTTCGTATTTTAAAGTATCCACCTTTTCGCTGCTATAGGCATTATTATAATTTGAGGCAGCTTGTTCATAATTTCCTGCAGCGTTATAAGCCCTTGCCAAAGGCAAATAAATCTGTTTTCCATCCGCCTCAGGCGGACCAAAAAACAAAAGCCTTTCATAAATTTCAATAGCTGAGTAATAGTTTTCTTGTTTTATAAAATCTTCGGCCATTGTTTGGTATTTCTCCAAACCTTGCTGTGCCATTGATTTTAAGCTAAAACCAAAATATAGAATCAGGAAAATTAAAATTTTGAATTTCATTCTACAGGGTCAATAAAAATATATTTTTCCTTATCAAAAACATAATTTTCAGGGCTTGTGGGATTGCAACGGGTAAAGCGATCAAAGAAATCCATCACTCCAAATACCAACCCATGTTTTTTAATACTAATAAAAGCATACTCGGAACAGGATGGGGAATACCTGCATCTCTGACCGTCCTGCGAAGAAATATAATGTTTATAAAAATGAAAAAGGTTTTTGATAATGGCCTGCCCGTCTTTTGAATTTCCTTCTAAAAAAGCAAACCTTTGTTGCGAAACCGCCATGGTATCGGCAGAAATAAGCGCATTATTTAATGTTTGACCAATAGCAGTTTGGCTACTCCAAAGCATGATTATACATAGTATCGTTGCCGGCTTCATTTATTATTATATTTTTAAATTCGGTTATTTGGGTTGATTTTTTATCGCCTGAAAAAAAGAAAGAAACCACCCTGCCGGGGATTTCCAAATTTTTAAAGGTTACATACTCTTCAAAAAATTGTTTGGAAATAATAACGCCTTTCACATCATACGAAATTACCCCAAAAAGTTTTTTATTTACACTCGATACTTTAATTTTTCCCTTCACTTTCTTTAATTTCGATGGCGGGCTCCAGGTGGTAATGATCATGCTGTCTTCCTTTTCGGTTTTGGTAATTGTATATGGTGTATTTTTCAGCCCGTAGTAATCCAGTTTCCCGGTAAGGCAAAGATTGAATAATGAAAAATCCAAAAATTCTTTCATGGATTTAGACGACGTCCGTTTGCCATTTTGTAAAGTAATATAAGCCGTATCGGTAATAATAATGTTGGCTTTTTCAGGAAAAGTAATATCATAAACGGCCTTCCGGGTGTTCACATCGTAATATAAAGTACCTTTGGTTAGATTGAATTTGCCATCCGGTTTTTTTTCTTTAATGGTAACATTGGCTTTAAAACGGTAGTTAAGCTGGGCATTGGAAACCATTGGCGCAACCATTAAAATAAAAATAAGAAAGCGTTTTTTAAAACCCATTTTATTGAATGCAAACATAGATAGATTTGACAACTTTTTTTAAGTGCAATAAGGAAGGCTTCCTTTTAAAGGAAGCCTTCCTTTCCCAAAAATCTAAAATCGTAAATCTAAAATCCAAAATAGCCTTACCTTTGCACAGTAATGAAATTAGTAACTTTTAAATACGGTGACAAAACTAAATTAGGAATTTATATAAACAACAGGGTTTATGATATAAATTCAATTGATGCTGCAATTCCTGATAATATGCGTGATTTTTTAAATGCCGGCGAACGGACTATGCAATTGGCCAAGGGTGTTGAAAAACGATTGCAGGGCAGGAATAATGAAGTAGGTGTGCCGGTTGAAAAAGTTCAATTAATGGCTCCGGTGCCTTATCCCTCAAGCTGCCGCGATGGGTATGCTTTCAGGCAACATGTGGTTTCTGCCCGAAGAAACCGGAAGGTGGATATGATTCCTGAATTTGACCAATACCCTATATTTTATTTTACCAATCACAACGCCATACAAGGTCCCGGTGAAATTTGGTGCATGCCCGATCATTTTCAAAAACTGGATTTTGAATTGGAAACCGCCATCGTTATAGGTAAAAAAGGAAGAAATATAAAAGCCGCCGAAGCCGATAATTACATAGCCGGCTATATGATTATGAACGATATGAGCGCCCGGACTTTGCAAATGGAAGAAATGCTCTTAAACCTTGGCCCGGCCAAAGGCAAGGATTTCAGCACCGTGATAGGCCCTTGGTTTGTGACACCCGATGAACTGGAAGAATATAAAATACCATGCAAACCCGGTCATACCGGCAATGCCTATAAATTAGAAATGAAATGCAAAGTGAACGGAACAGAAGTGAGCAGCGGCAATATGGGCGATATGGACTGGACTTTTGCTGAAATAATAGAACGCTGCGCTTATGGGGTGGATATACTTCCGGGCGATGTAATAGGTTCGGGAACGGTGGGTACGGGTTGTTTTCTGGAATTGAACGGTACCGGATTATTAAACGACCCTAACTATAAACCCCAATGGCTGCAGCCCGAGGATGTGGTGGAAATGGAAATTACAGGATTGGGTAAATTATCAAATACCATAAAAAAAGCGGAAACCGATTTTTCGATATTGGCTTTAAAGAAAATGGGATAAACGAATTTGGTCGAATGTCTATTACTTTAAAAGATAGAAATTGCCCAATGAATATTCGAAAAAAACACAAAATACATACCCTTAAACTTGGTTTCCTGATACCATTTTTATTAACTTCATTTTTTGTTTCCTCTCAATCCAACCAATCCGATTTTAAAATTCCTCCCCCTAAAAATTTACCCGACTCAAATAAGGTAATACTATGGGCTACGCAATATTATATTCATCAGATGAGTTCTGGTTTTAATATTTCGTTCAAGGATGTGAATGGCAATAGTTTGGGTTTATATGCAGACACCTGCAATTTTTGCGATGCAGCCCTGGAAGGTACGGCTTTCATAAAAGACAGTACTGGAAAAATTACCGTTTTGAATTTTGAAAAAACAGGTGATACCTCTTTTGTAAATTGCAGAAATTGTAAGAAATTTTCAGCAACTAAACTGAATGTAGAAAGCTGGGGGAAAGCATTGTGGAGGGTTTCATCGGGGTATGGTGATGGGGTAAAAAACTACAAACTAATACCGTACAGAACAATAGCAGTTGATAATACATTTATTCCTTACGGAAGTGTAATTTATATATCGTTGGCAAAAGGCAAAATGATAGAATTACCCAATGGCCAAAAAGTGGAACACGACGGATATTTCTTCGCAGGTGATACCGGTGGCGCTATAAGCGAAAATCATATTGATATTTTTACAGGAATTTGCCTTGAAAATCCATTTCCGGAAATAATTACTTCCGATAGTTCTAAAACATTCGAAGCCTTTTTAATTCAAGATATAAATTGCATTACTTACCTGAAAGCATTACAAACAAAATAAAATTTTAATTTTTAAAAGTCTTAATTTTTCCTTTCAATTCCTATCTTTGGCAGTACCAATTTTAAAATTATGCTAAAGAAACTCATCTTCATTTGTATTTCTCTTTTTCTGATTATTTCTGTGCAAGGTCAGGAAGCCATTCACAATGCGGCAAAAGCCGGCGATTTAGATTCCGTTAAAAAATTACTAACTGCTGATACCTCCTTATTAAACCGCAAAGACAAAAATGGCCTCATTCCCCTGCATTATGCCAGTTCCAAAAGCCTGGAAGTAGTAATTTATCTTATTGAAAAAGGCGCCCATGTGAATGCCAAAAGCAAAAATGGTGCAACCCCATTATATTCAGCAGCACGATTTGAACAACTAGCAATTGCCAAATATCTTTTGGAACATGGGGCTAATATTAATGCAAAATCGGATGGTGGCTCACCGCTTCATCAGGCAGTTGCCCGTTCATCGGTAGAAATGGTAGAGCTTTTTTTAAGTTATAAGGCCGACCTTACCATTACCGACAAAACAGGCCAAACCGTTATGCACGTTGCCGCAGTCTGGAATAATTATGAAATTTATCCGCTTCTTATTGCAGCCGGAGGAAATATAAATGCAAAAGATAATGGAGGCAATACACCGCTTCATTCTTGCCAATCGTTTATGGACGACAAATCGAGCTACTTTCCAAAATTGGCAGATATATTAATTAAAAACAAAGCCTTTCTTAATGAGCGAAATAATGCCGGGCTTACCCCTTTGGGATTGGCTATTCAAAAAGGGTCTGTGGATATGATTAAAATTTTGAATGAGGCAGGGGCAAAGGAGTAGGAGGGGGGCCAACGTTGACGAGGTTCCAAACCTCGTCAACGTTTATCGTCAACGTTAATGGTCGAAATTAATAAAAAGCAGAAAAGGACGTTTCACAACGCCCTTTCCCTAAATTCTAATGCCTATGAAAAAAAATTTTACCTGTTAGTCAACATTGTCGTGCAAAAATGAGTTGTTCGATTTTAGCTCGGGTTTGCGTTCGGGGTCATCCACCAATGAGAAACGCGATACATGGGTTTCTGATGAGTGTGATATATCTTCTAATTTTATCGAGCGGCGCTCGTAAGCAGGGGTATTCTCCAACTCTTCACGCCCCGATTCACTTTTCGATTTTAAGCTCAAATCGCGCAAATCGCGAATCCTTGCCATCAATTCCTGATTTTTTAAGCGGTTTATTTCTGTTTTATAATTACCATGATCGCTAACGGTATCATCCTCTAATGAGCGGTAAATTGGTTTTACGGCTACCTCAGCTTCTTCTAATTCAGGCTCTGTTTCTTCCTTATCCACTACCTCAACCGGAAGTAATTTTTTATCCTCTTTATAGGTGTTTTCTTTTCGTGAAAATCCGGTGGCAATAACGGTTACAGATATTTTTTTACCGATAGAAGAATCAAAACACAAACCGCATTTAAGGTTGGCATCATATCCTGCCTGATCCTGAAAGAACTGGTTTATTTCACTGTATTCGTCCATGGTTACTTCCTCGTCGCCATTGGTAATATTTATAAGCAAGTCGCTTGCCCCTTTAATTTTATTATCGTTGAGCAAAGGTGAATTAAGGGCCTGTTCGGCAGCACGTAAAGCACGGCCATCACCTTCGGCTACTCCATTTCCAAGTATGGCTACGCCGCTATCTTTCATGGCGGTTTTTACATCTTCAAAGTCAACATTGATGCTTCCGGCAATGGTTATAATTTCAGCAATTCCTTTAGCTGCAGTTGCCAACACATTATCGGCATAGCTAAAGGCTTTGGTGATTACCAGATTTCCAAAAATTTCTTTAATTCTATCGTTCGAAATTACCAAAAGCGAATCTACCACTTCCTGTAATTCAGCAATTCCTTTTTCGGCAGCCAATCTTCTTTTAGGTCCTTCAAAATGAAAAGGGGTGGTAACAATTCCTACGGTCAATATTCCCATTTCTTTAGCTACCCTTGCTATTACCGGAGCTGCACCGGTACCGGTACCGCCGCCCATTCCTGCTGTAACAAACACCATTTGTGTATTTACACCCAACACATCTATTATATCTTTGATACTGCTTTCGGCAGCACGTTTACCCACATCGGGGTTGGAGCCGGCTCCGCGACCATCCGTAAGTTCGTTGCCTATTTGAATTTTATTTGGTATGGGACTCGATTCGAGTGCTTGTCGGTCGGCATTGCAAATTATAAAATCAACTCCCTTTATCCCTTCCCTGAACATATAATTTACTGCATTGCCACCACCGCCACCTACCCCTATCACCTTTATTATAGATGATTTTTCTTTTGGAAGCTCAACTTTAAAATTTGCCATTCTTAGTATTTATTTTTTAAAATCAGGAATTTCATTATCATCGGCAAGCCATTTACCAATCAATTTAATATCAAAAATTTTAAAACCATTTTTGAACCACGAACCAGAATTCGGCGTTTTTGATGTTCCTTCCGGTTCATCACTATTTACCCAATTATCTGTAATCATTGCATCATTAAGACCTTTCATTACCAAGCCAATTCCGGTTGCGTATATGGGGCTTTTTACCTCTTCTACCATGCCTTTGGCCAAATGTTCATTGGGATATCCTACCCTTGCATCTAATCCGGTAACGAGTGATGCAAGATGAGTTATATGCTTTAACATGGCTCCACCCCCGGTTAGTACCATTCCGCCTGATAATTTCTTTTCAAGCCCTGAAGATTTTACTTCAAAATAAACCAATTCCAAAATTTCCTGTAAGCGGGCTTGTATAATTCGGGATAAATTTTTAACAGAAATTTCCTTTGGATCTCTTCCTTTTAATCCGGGAATTGTTATTATTTCATTTTCGGCAGCTTCGCTTGCCAATGCTGAACCAAATTTAATTTTCAAGGCTTCGGCATGATTTTTCATCACGTTGCAGCCTTCCTTTATATCTTCGGTAATTATATTTCCTCCATAAGGTATGATGGCAGTGTGCCTTATAATATTTTCGTGAAAGATAGCAATATCAGTGGTTCCGCCACCTATATCCACCAATACTATTCCGGCTTCCATTTCTTCAGGGCTTAGCACCGCCATGGCCGAAGCCAATGGTTCAAGCGTAAGGTCGGTTACCTTTAAACCGGTTTTTTCAACACATTTATAAATATTTTTAGCAGCCGTTATCTGGCCTGTAATAATATGGAAATTACCTTCTAATTTTACCCCTGACATGCCTATCGGGTGGTCGGTACTTGGCTCATTATCCACATAATAATCCTGAGGTAAAACATGTAAAATTTTATCACCCGGTTTTACCGCTAATTTATACATATCCGATTCCAGTCTGTCTAAATCTCCCTGATTTATTTCTATTTCAGAGTTACCTCTTATAAGCATACCACGGTGTTGCAAACTATTGATATGTGCGCCGGCAATACCAACCTGGACATTTTTTATATTAACATTGGCTACTTCTTCGGCCATTTTCACCGCTTCAGAAATAGCAGCCACCGTTCGGTCAATATTTGATACTACGCCTCTGGTTACTCCCCCATTGGAAGGCACTTTGCCAATTCCAAGTATATCTACTTTGCCATATTCACTTGAACGACCAACAATAGCACATATTTTTGTTGTTCCAATGTCAAGGCCTACTACTATTTTTTGGGTATTCATTTGATAATTAATTTATATTCATTTTTTAATCAGAGGTATTATAGAATCTGCGATTTTATTATTTCATTATGCACCGTATATATTAAACACTTATTTACAAATTACCTGTCCCTTAAATTTTAAATTAATTGATTTGTATTTGTCCCATCCTATTTTATTAAGTCCTTTTTTATAAAAGATTTCTAACTTTTTAAATTTTTCATCCAGATTGGCAGTATCACCAAGTATCACTTCGTGCACACCCGGAAAAGGTATAAATGAAATGTCTTGGTTTTCACTCACAAAGAACTGCTCTATTTGTGCTTTCCAAAAGGTATTATTATTAACAAACCCCCCTATATAGTATAGCTTTCTGTCTATTTTATCGTTCACAAAACCCGTTGCAGGTATCAAATCGGGGGTATAATGGCTCGATAGCGGAATTTTGACCCTATCGTCACAAATATAATAGGCCATTTTTGCATGAGGCATTACTCTAATAATTGGGTTTCTTTGTGTAACTTCTATTTTAACTTCACCCGACATATCTATATAAACATCTGCTTTTTTAATAATTGGTTTCTGAAGAAGTTTCTTCTCCATTTCATTCATTTTAAGGTTTGCCGAATATTTACCAATAAGGCTTTTTTTGCTATCGGGCAATCCCAAATAGTTATAAATATCGGCTTCAGTTATTAAAGGCTTTTCAGTTTTGTAATTAATTTTTATAATCACATCCTTACATTCTACATTATCACGGTTTTTTGTAGCATAAAAGTAAAGTGTTATTGATACAACCGGGATAAATATTAGCAAAAGCAATTTTTTGATATTTATTTTTTTGCTCATGTGTTTAAAGCGTCTTTAATAGATGGAATAAGTGTGTCAATATCACCTGCCCCAATGGTTAGAAGAATAGTGGGTTTCAATTCTTTTAATAATGAAATCAGATTTTCTTTGTTTGTCAAATATTTTTTAGGTGAAGTAATTTCCTTAAAAATAATTTCAGAAGAAACCCCTTCCATAGGTAATTCGCGGGCTGGGTAAATATCTAATAAAATAGCCGTATCCAATAAACTTAAACTTTTGGCAAAACCTGATGCAAAATCGTTGGTACGACTATATAAATGTGGCTGGAAAATACCTGTTATTTTTTCATTTGGAAATAATAATTTTACTGAACTTATAAATGCCTCCAATTCGGCTGGGTGATGGGCATAATCGTCAATAAATACGAAATTTGGGTGGCGGACGATAAATTCAAATCGGCGTTTTACGCCTGTAAATTCTTTAAGGCCATTGATAATATTTGTTTTATCAATACCACGATTTAAACAAACAGCAATAGCTGCCACCGCATTTTCAATATTATGGGTTCCGGGAATTCCTAATTTCAGGTTTTTCCATTTCTCATTTTCAGTTTCAAAATCAAAAACAAACCAACCATTTTCAATTCGGATATTGGTGGCTTTAAAATCTCCCTTTTCTAAACCATAGGATTTTATGGAGATAGTGTCAATTGCAGGGAAGTCAAGTCCTTGCTTGATAAATAAAGTTCCACTTTTTTCTATTTTTTTAATAAAATCAAAAAAAGATTTTTTAAGTTCATCACCCGTTCCGTAAATGTCCAAATGGTCGGCATCCATAGATGTAACAATGGCCAAATTGGGGCTAAGGGTTAAAAACGATCGATCAAATTCATCGGCTTCGGTTACGGTGGTCGTCGTAGAGACAAGGCATTGCCTTGTCTCTACATCCACATTGTTCATGGGTAAATTCGTATTATAATAATTGCTTCCTAAATTGGTGCTTATCCCTCCTAAAAATGCACCAAATGGTTTGTTCGCAAAATGCAATAAATGGGCAATGAGGCATGACGTTGTTGTTTTTCCATGGGTTCCGGCTACCGAAATATTGAAGCTATCCTCGGTTATTAATCCTAAAATTTGTGACCGTTTGTAAAGGGTAAAACCATTATTTTTAAAATAGTTAAATTGCGCGCTATCCGAAGGTATGGCAGGGGTGTAGATGATTAAGGTATTTTCTTTTTCTAATTTTAAAACAGGGTCTATCGAATCTTTATAATTTATTTCCATTCCTTCATTTTCCAAAGCTTCGCAAAGTTCAGAGCGAACCCTGTCATATCCTAAAACATTATATCCCATATCTTTGATATAGCGGGCTATGGCACTCATGCCTATGCCGCCGATGCCAAGGAAATAGTAATATTTATAGGTTGAGAGGTTCAATATTTTTTTATAATGAATGATAATATTCTTTAATTTTTGTTGCCATTAATTTTCGTCTTAAAGTTAAGAAGTCGTTATAATCGTCAATGTTCATTTGCTGAATCTCTGTTGGTATGCAATTCATTTTTAGGTTATCTAAAAGTTGTTGCTCGTTGGAAATACCGCTTACCAGCTGATTATTGTTTAGCATTTGTGAGTTTACAAGTTCAAAATAATCTTTGGGAGCTTTGTTACCGACTTTAATGTTAATCTCAGATTGCATGTAAACGTAGTTTGCAATTTGGTTGTATTTACTCCTGTCCAAATCGTGCTTTTTCAAATAGTCTTTTGGAAATAAATGATGAATATCGCCACGTAGAGAAATAAGGTCACTTACTAAAACATCTTTTGATAAAAAACCTCTATCGTTAGCTTTAACTTGTGAAGCTAAGAAGACATTAAAGTATGGACTACTTGCGACTGAAGTGTCTAGACTCTGCTGCAATGAAGCGTTCCAAAATGCATCCGATAATTCACCTTCTTCTTTTTCCTTTAGGTACTCATCAAAAGGCTTAACTGAAACCTGTTTTATATCAAAATCAAAAACACTTTCAGGTGAACCTGAATAGCGCCCTGTTAATATTGAAAAAACCAACCAACGCTTTACATAGCTCTCAATAGCTACGGAATTAACGCCCAACTCTTTTAGTTTGAGATAAACGATATAGGCAAAGTTTATTGCATTTTGTGAACGGATAAGTTTTGGTGAAATAAATCCGGCAGACTTAATAATCATCAAAAATCTTTTGAAGTTTGTTTCGTTTGTAAAATTATATACCCCTGTTTTTAGGGTAGCAAAAGATTGTTCGGCAATTGTGTCTTCATAAGTTCGTGTTTCAAAATTTCTTCCAGAAAGCAAGCTAACTAAATCCGAAAGGCGTCCCCTATTAAACTGGGAAGTGAAAGCTACTCGAATTAAATCATTATAATCAGGGTCGTATAAATCTTCATTCTCCGTTTTAAGCCAATGCATTTTCAAGAAGAAATCCGTCTTTGCAAATTCCTTATCATTATCAACTATATGCTTATAAAACTCAGGTGCAATAGCCAAATGACAGAAATAATCAATTGCTTTGCGTAATTCATTTCCATTATATTCCGTATTGGAAGCAATTTTACTCATTACGAAATCTGCTTGACTCAAAACAACTCCTTTAGAGTTTATACGGATAAATATTTCTGTCACGGTTTCAATGTCCAAGTCAGGTGAAAGTTCAATAAGTCCAATTTGCTTTTTAGGAATGTTCACTAAGGTTGAAAATGCATTACGAACTTGCTTTTTGTCGACATCAGGATTAAGTTCAAAATATTTTTCGGCTATTTCAAATAAGTCTCCGTTTATTGCATCCGCAATATCATGGAGCCACGTTTTATCTTTAAGGATTGCAGGGTTTTGAACTTCAAATCGTTCATCAATTGGGTTAAAAGAAATTTTAATTTTTACTCTTTCGTAGGTTTTATTGATTACATATTGTCCAAGAATAGCGGCTGTTAAAGCCGTTACACGTTGTTGGCCGTCGATAAGAATTTTCTTACCTTCACTTAAACTCCCGTCTTTTAATCTCACATTTGGATTTTTCCAAGCTATAACATACCCGATAGGATAACCTTGATACAAACTATCCATTAAGTCACGAACTTTTGAGCTATCCCAAACAAACGGTCTTTGAATTTCTGGAATTGCAATTTCTCCAGATTTAACCCACGCTAAAAGCGTTTCCATTAAGTGTTGGTTTACAGCATATTTTTGCATCATTTGTTTTAGCTTTTTAGTTTCTTAATAACATCCCCCAACCCCCTTCAAAGGGGGACAGTGGCTTCGACAAAAGTCTGTTTACAATTTTCAAATTACTTCATTCCCAAATCGTCTCATTTCTCTATACTCATATCTCTTTACTCTGTACTAATCTAAAAACCTCATCCACTATTCCCTTCGCAGCTTCCGGTTTTTCTAATTTTTTAATATTTTCTGCCATAGCATTTGCTAAGGAAGTGTCTTTTATCAAAGTTTCAATAGCCATCCACAAATCGGTTTTGGCGTCACGGTCTTTTACCAATAGGGCCGCATTTTCATCTACCAAAGCCATGGCGTTTTTGGTTTGGTGGTCTTCGGCTACATTGGGTGATGGGACTAAAATTACAGGTTTGCCAACGATGCAAAGCTCTGTAATGGCAATGGCTCCGGCCCTTGAAATTATTATATCAGCCGCCGCATAAACAGTTTCCATTTTTTCGATAAATTGAGAAACAAAACCAAACTCAGGTTTATTTATGGCCACATAATTTTTACCCGTTTGCCAGATGAGTTGTATTTTTTCAGAATTAAATTTTTCAATTAATCCATCAATTGACTGATTGATGGTTCGGGCTCCCAAACTGCCGCCAACTACCAGAATAGTTTTTTGCGAAGCCACCAAATTTAAAGATTTTAAACTTTCAATTTTTGAAGGAAGATTCAATATAGCGTAGCGCACAGGGTTTCCGGTTACTACGGTTTTTAATGCAGGGAAATATGCTTTTGCTTTTTCAAACCCGAGGCAAATGGTATTTACATTTTTTCCTAAATATTTATTGGTAACTCCTGCATAGCTATTTTGCTCTTGAATTAAAGTTGGAATATTTAACCAACAAGCTACTTTTACCAAAGGGCCGCTGGCAAATCCACCGGTTCCTATTACCACGTCTGGTTTAAAATTTTTAATAATCCGATAGCACCTTTCAAGGCTTGACATTACTTTTAAGGGAAAGAACAGATTTTTAAAGGATAAATTCCGCTGGAAACCGGTAATCCAAATTCCGTGAATTTTATAACCTGCAGCCGGAACTTTTTCCATTTCCATGCGGTCGCTGGCACCTACAAACTCAATAATGGCTTCAGGTTCTCTGGCCCTTATTTCATTCGCAATAGCAATGGCCGGAAAAATATGTCCCCCTGTGCCGCCTCCCGAAATTAAAAATTTATGCGGTTGCAAGTTCTACCTCCTCCTCAGGTTCTTCTTCCTTATCATCCCCTTCAATATTACGGCTTACGCTTAATATAATTCCAAATGCCAAACTTGTGAATATCGTTGAAGTGCCACCCATACTTACAAGAGGTAAAGGCAAACCGGTAACCGGGAAAATATTGACGGCTACGCCCATATTGATAAATGCCTGAATAACCAAACTGAAAGATAAACCCACGGCCAGCAAGGCTCCGAAAGCTTTCGGACTTTTAATTACAATCCGGATACATCGAAATAAAAAGAGCAAGTATAAAAAAATAAGAAATAAACCTCCAATCATGCCATACTCTTCTAAAATGATGGCAAAAATAAAATCGGCATAAGGCGATGGAAGAAAATTGCGTTGAGTGCTTTTCCCGGGTCCAACTCCAAAAATTTTTCCATTGGCTATGGCTATTTTTGCCTGCTGATTTTGATAACTTCCGCCGTTGTCTTTTTTGTCCGGAGATTCCTTAAAGGATTCCATAAACGATTCTATACGTGCCTTCCATGTTTGCACCCTTCCCTGCCCGGGCATAGTCATAATTACAGCCAACATTATCCCGAAAAATAAAACCGCCAATCCTGTTAACCCTAAAAGTGATTTAAGGGGAATGCGACCAATAAAGAGCAGTACCATGCAGGTCAGAAAAAGAACCATTGCCGTAGATAAATTAGCCGGTGCAATAAGGCCGCAAACTATTATTATACTGGCTACTATTGGTATCAGGGTTTTTTTATTATCTGATATTTTATCCTGTCGTTTTGATAAAAACCGGGCAATATACATGATGAGAGCCAGCTTGGCTAAATCGGAAGTTTGAAATGATAAGCCAATTAAAGGGAGAGTAAACCAACGGCGGGCTTCATTAACACTGCTTCCAAAAACTAAGGTGTAAAAAAGTAAAGGAATAGCTATTAGCAGGAATATTTGCGATAAACGGGAATAATAACGATAATCTAATAAATGCGAAAGCCACATGATAAAGAGTCCAAGTGAAATCATAATACCTTGTTTAATGAGGTAATATTCTGTATTTCCCGATTTTTTGGCATAAGCCAAAGTTCCGGTAGAGCTATAAACGGCCAATACTCCAAATATAGAAAGCATAAACACCACCATCCAGATGTAGATGTCGCCCTGAAGATTTTTAGCGGTCCATTTGCGTAAGCCCATTTTTTTTAAAGTTCTAAGTTCTTTGGTATTTGATTTATTTTTTTATTTAATTGTCTTGTTTTTTTGGGGGGTAGGACTTTTGGGACAGGTAGGACTTATATTATTTACACATCTTCAAATCTCCAAATCTCCAAATTTCAAATTTCCATTTTCAAATTTCACAAAGCCCTAACCTGTTTTTTAAACTGATTTCCACGGTCTTCAAAATTTTCAAACAAATCGAAACTTGCACAGGCCGGTGATAACAAAACGGTATCCCCTTTTTTGGCAAATCGGTAAGCGGCATTCACCGCATCCAAAGCTGAAGTGGTATTAATAATAAGATCTACATCGGCCCCAAATGCCTGATGAATTTTACTGTTATCAAGTCCCATACATACAATTACTCTAACTTTTTCCTTTACCAGATTTTTAAGAGTTGAGTAATCGTTTCCTTTGTCGGTTCCACCGGCAATCCAAACCACCGGAGTTTCCATACTTTCAAGAGCAAACCAGGCCGAATTAACATTGGTAGCCTTGGAGTCGTTAATAAAATCAACCCCTTTAATACGAGCCACCCATTCCATCCTGTGTTCTACATTCGTAAAATCAGAAAAACTTTGGCGAATACTGTCTTTCCTGATTTCGAAAGAATTAGCTACAATAGATGCAGCCATACTGTTGTAAATGTTGTGTTTTCCACTAATTGTAAGTTGATTAATTGGCATAATAAATTCTTTGTTTAGTTTGGTTAGCCGAACGATTATTTCATTACCACTTAAAAAGGCACCGTTCATTACCTCGTGGTTTATTGAAAATGCCAGCGGCTGGCCATTTCCTTTATTAAATTTTAAATTATTTATGGTTAAGGGATCATCATCACAATAGATAAATTGATCATGTTCCGTTTGATTTTGGGTTATCCTGAATTTTGATTTTATATAATTTTCGGAATTATAATCATACCTGTCCAAATGGTCGGGGGTAATATTTGTTAAAACTCCTTGGTGTATGCGGGTTTCATACATGCCGTCCAATTGAAAACTGCTTAGTTCAAGCACATAGCAATCATGCTTTTCGGTGGCTACCTGTCTGGCAAAACTTTTACCCACATTGCCTCCTAAGCCTGCATTAATTCCACCATTTTTTAAAATATGATATGTAAGCAGTGTGGTGGTGGTTTTGCCATTCGTTCCGGTTATTCCAATTAAATTAGCGTTGGTATATTTTGCAGCAAATTCTATTTCTGATATTATTTTAATACCGGCATCCTTTGCTTTTTTAATAATTGGCGCCTTATCAGGAATACCGGGGCTTTTAACAATTATATCGGCCTTTAAAATATTAGATTCGGTATGCTTTTCACATTCCCATTCAACCCCTATTTTATTCAACTCATCTTTGTATTCAGGTTTAATAATTCCCAAGTCGCTAACGAACATATCATACCCTTTGGACAGGCCTAAAACAGCCGTACCGCAACCACTTTCTCCCGCCCCTAATATGACTAATCGTTCTGACATTCTAATTTTTTATCTAAGTTTAAAGGTGATAATGGTTAAAAGAGCCAGCATAATTCCTACTATCCAAAATCGGGTAACAATCTTTGTTTCATGGTAGCCCTTTTTTTGAAAATGATGGTGAAGCGGCGACATCAAAAAAATCCGTCGTCCTTCGCCAAAGCGTTTTCGGGTATATTTAAAATAACTTACCTGCATCACCACACTCAGGTTTTCAACCAAAAAAATGCCGCAGAGTATAGGTATTAATAATTCTTTGCGAAGAATAATGGCAATAACCGCTATAATTCCTCCAATGGACAAACTACCTGTATCGCCCATAAATACTTGGGCCGGGTACGAATTGTACCATAAAAAACCGATACAGGCTCCCACAAAAGAAGCGAGGAAAATTGTGAGTTCTCCCTGATTGGGGAGATACATTATGTTAAGGTAATCAGAAAAAATAATGTTGCCTGAAATAAACGCCAATAAAGCTAAGGTAGCTCCTATTATTGCCGAACTTCCGGCTGCTAATCCATCAATTCCATCTGTAAGATTGGCCCCGTTTGAAACGGCGGCAATAATAAAAATAACGACTATTATAAAAGCAATCCATGTATATTTTCGGGCAGTTTCATCTCTTAAAAAAAACAAAAGTTTAGAATAATTGAATTCGTGTGATTTTACAAAAGGAACCGTAGTAAGTGTTGACTTAACATCCTGAGTATAAATTATTCTTCCGTTACCAAGTTTTTTTACCGTTGAATTTTCAATAATTGCAGGGGTTACTTCTCTTTCAGAATATGTTTCGCGGATAACAACACTTGGATGCAGATACAGCGTAGCTCCTACAACAATACCTATCACGACCTGTCCTACAATTTTAAATTTACCGGCTAATCCTTCTTTGTTCTTTTTAAATACTTTAATATAATCATCCAAAAAACCGATTAATCCCAACCATATGGTTGTGATGAGCATAAGCACAATATAAATATTATCAAGCCTTGCCAATAAAAGAGTGGGAATTAAAATGGCTCCAAGTATAATAAGACCGCCCATGGTAGGAGTACCTTTCTTTGTATTTTCACCTTCAAGTCCAAGTTGGCGGATAGTTTCTGCTGCTTGCCTTTTACGTAAAACATCAATCAGTCTTTTTCCATAAACTAAAGAAATTAACAATGAAAAAATTACCGCTAATCCTGCGCGGAATGTTATATACTGAAACGCCCCGGTTCCGGGAATACTAAAGTGTGTGTGCAGGTAATTAAATAAATAATAAAGCATGGTTATCGTAAATTATCAAATGCTTGTTTTAATTTTTCAAAATCATCAAAATGGATTTTTATGCCATTAATATCCTGGTAATCTTCGTGGCCTTTGCCGGCCAATAATATTATATCTCCTTTAACAGCCTGACTTACGGCCACATTTATTGCTTCTTCGCGATTGGTTATTTTTAAAACTTTTTTAAAATTTTGGGCTTTCACACCGGCTTTCATTTCTAAAATAATAGTTTCCGGATTTTCAGTTCGGGGATTATCACTTGTAAAAATTACCTTATCGCTAAGCGTACTGGCTATATCACCCATAATCGGGCGTTTTTCCTTGTCGCGATTGCCTCCGCATCCCACAATTGTTGTAAGAATTTCGTTTCTGCTTCTTACGTTATTTAAAGTTTCCAATACATTTTTCAATGCATCTGGAGTATGTGCATAATCTATTACTCCTAAGATTCCATTGGCATTTCTCACTATTTCAAACCTTCCCTTAGGGCCTCTAACTTTTGTAAGAGCCATTATAATTTCTTGTTTATTAATACCAAGAATAAAGGCTGCACCATACACGGCTAAAAGATTACAGGCATTAAAATTGCCGGCTAAGCCATACCAGGCTTGGGTCTTATCAATATCCAAAAGCAGTCCGTTTAAATCGCTTTCAATAATTTTTCCTTTAAAATCGGAAACTGTTTTCAGGCTGTATGAATATTTTGAAGCCTTGGTATTTTGAAGCATTACCAATCCGTTTCGGTCGTCTTTGTTTGTTAAAGCAAAAGCTGAAGAAGGCAAATAATCGAAGAATTTTTTCTTGGTTTTTAAATAGCTCTCAAAGGTTTTATGATAATCTAAATGGTCGTGGGTAATATTGGTAAAAATGCCTCCGGCAAACGTTAATCCTCCAATTCGGTTTTGGTCAATGGCATGACTGCTTACTTCCATAAAGCAGTATTCACATCCCTTTTCAACCATTTTAGCGAAAAGCTTATTCAATGATACAGGGTCAGGTGTGGTATGGGTGCTAGGAATTAACTCGCCATCTATTACATTTTCAACTGTGGATATTAAGGCCGTTTTATATTCTAAGGAAGTAAATAAATTATTTAAAAGTGTGGTAACGGTCGTTTTTCCATTGGTACCCGTTACACCTATAAGTTTTATTTTTTCAGAAGGATTTCCATAAAAATTGGAAGCCATTTGACCTAAAATATCCCGTGTGTTTTTTGCAATTATGTATATAAAATCTTTTGGGCCATCATTGGGAATATATTCACAAACAACCGCCGCAACGCCTTTATCTATGGCATCTTTAATAAATTGATGGCTATCGGTAGCTGTTCCTTTTAAGGCTACAAACAAATCATTTTTGGCTGCTAAACGATTGTCGGTTACAATGGAATTAATCAAAATCTCAGAATTTGGCGATTTCAATACCTCAATGTTTTGCAATATGACGTTTAAGGAAACCATTAAATTTTAAGTTTAATTAATAATGTACTTCCCTTAATTATTTTGCTTCCGGGCACAAGCGATTGCCAGTAAACATTTCCTTTTCCTGAGGCGGAGACTTTTAATTTTTTATTTTCAATACAATAAAGCGCATCCTTCATCCCCATTCCGGTTAAATCGGGCATAAGATCACCGTCAGAGTTTATAGGTGAATAAACATATTCTCCTTTTAAATCTTTTTTGGCTAAAACCCAACCTGATGTTTTCCCTTCCGAGCGATAATCAAAATTTGTGAACTTATTGATAAAGCCGGTTATATTATTTTTCCTGCCGCTAAAGGAATTTGAAAAAGACCCTTCATTATTCATTGTATCAGGTAATTCATTTCCCACTATTTGTTGAATACCCACTATTTTTTCTGCAATTTCCTTAACAATAGGAGCAGCCACTACACCGCCAAAATAGCCACCTACCGATGGTCTGTTAATGACCACAATTATTGAATATTTTGGATTTTCAGCAGGGAAATATCCGGCAAAGGATGAGTAATAGGCGCCTTCTTCATAACCCATTCCATCTGATATTCGGGCAGTACCTGTTTTCCCGGCAATTTTAACCCGGCTGTTTGAAATATTTCGGGCTGTGCCGCTGTCCACTACTCCTTTTAAAAGCTTTTTGATTATTTTAAGTGTATTGCTACCGGCTATTTCATCATTCAGAATAAGGGGTTTAAATTTGGTTTCAATCTCTCCTTTTTGACCAATAGCCTTAACAATGAATGGTTTCATCATTTCACCATCATTGGCCACGGCATTGTAAACCGACAATAATTGAAGAGGAGTAACTTTTAATTCATAACCAATGGACATCCACGGAACCGACATCTTGCTCCATGAATTATGCCCCGGCGATTTTATCACAGGAATTCCTTCACCCGGCAATTCCAATCCTAAAGGTTTATCAAGTTTAAGTTTTTTGATATAATCAATAAATTCCTTAGGATTATTAGTAAAACCTTTAATGGCAGAAGTAGAAATACCAACGTTTGATGAATGTTGGAAAGCGTAAGTAAATGTTTTCGTTTTATAAGGCGACGGTTCAGCATCAACCATCATTTTGTTATTTATTTTATATAAACCATAATTAATTAAAACACTGTCATTCTCATTTATTTTATCCTTTTCTAATAAGGCCAAAGCAGCTACAAGTTTAAAAGTGGACCCTGGTTCAAAACTTTCGCCAATGGCATAATTAAATGTTTCGCCATATGTTCCGTTTCCCGATTCAGTAAGATTGGCAATGGCTTTTATTTCTCCGGTTTTTACTTCCATCACCACCACGCATCCATGATGGGCCTTGTGTTTCACCAATCCGTTGTGCAACGCATTATTTACAATGTCCTGAAGATTTAAATCAATTGTTGTATAAACGTCTTTTCCATTTATTGGTTCTACTTCATTCTCATCGTTAACAGGGCGGTAGCCGCCTGAAATTTTTTGAACCAAACGTTGGCCGGTAATACCAGCCAATGTGCTGTCATAGGCTCCCTCCAAACCGACCCGTTCCTTGTTTTTACTGCCAGATGCATAGCCAATTGTACGAGCTAAAAGGTTTTTAAATGGCATTACCCTGTAGTTGTCTTCCACTATTATTAAGCCGCTTTTGTAACGCCCTTTTTTATAAAGCGGCCAGCTTTTAATTTCCTTAATATCTAAGTAGTTAAGTTTTCTTTTTAAGAGGAAATAGCGATTTTTATTTTTGTCAAGTTTTCCTTTTCTAAAGTCAGAGATATATTCGAGCGAAGTTTTGTCCTTAAATTTTAAGGCAAACAACCTGGCTAATTGAGGTATATATAAATTAAAAGTATCAGCAGGTATCACAGTTAAATCCATTCTTATCTCATATCTTGGAACCGAAGTGGCCAGTAAGGTGCCGTCATCCGAATAGATATTTCCTCTTACAGCCTGAATAACGTTGTATTTCAAGGTAAGGCTATCGCTTAAAGCCCGCCACTTTGCTCCATCCACCATTTGAATATTAAAAATATAATATATCACAAGCCCGGCAAACACCACCACACAGCCGACGCTGAAAAAAATGCGGTTCAATATGGAGCGTTTAATGTTTGGCATTATGCTTTTAAAAAGGTGCGTTATTATTTAATAATTATCGGGGCCGATGTGGCAGGTTTAATGCCCTGTTTGAGCATTTTTTGTTCAAGGTTTGAGCTTCGGCTTCCATTTAATATTTCGGTTTGAAGGGTTATATATTCCGAGTAAAGTTCTTTTACTTCTCTATTAAGTTTTTCGATTTTTCTAATCTTTCGCTCAGTGCGATGGGTAAAAAATATATATACCAATAAAATAAAAGAAAGAAAGAGCACAAACGGCAGGTACTTCGTAATATTTTCACGGTTATTTTTATTCGGAGTTACGATGGTTTTTTTTTCCGAATCCCTATTTGGACTATGCGCTTTATTATCTTCCATCATATTTTTTCAGCAATTCGTAATTTGGCACTTCGCGAACGAGGGTTGTTTTTCAATTCGGTTTCAGAGGGAGTTATTGGTTTTTTATTTAACGATTTAAAGGGTTTAAGTAAATTACCAAACGAATCCTTCACCTGATTTCCCTCACAATTTCCGGTATTGATAAAATTTTTAACACAGCGGTCCTCTAATGAATGGTATGACATTATCACCAACCTGCCTTTGGGTTTTAAAACTTCGTGGCATTGGTTTAAAAATAATTCGAGATTTTCAATTTCATTATTCACCTCAATTCGCAAGGCCTGAAAAACTTTCGATAAAAAAGCATAATCACCCATTTTTGGGGTGTGTGGTTTTATGGCATCCAATAAATCCTGCACTTTTTCGATATTTTTTCCTTTCCGATACTGAACGATGGAATTGGCTAAAAGATGAGAATTCTTTAATTCTCCAAATTCATTAAATAATCTGGTTAGTTCATCCGCCGAATATTTATTCAGAATATAAATAGCATCTATTTCTGCATCTCTATCCATCCGCATATCCAGTTTTTCATCAAAACGGTATGAAAACCCTTTACTTCCTTCATTTATCTGAAACGATGAAATACCCAAATCAGCCAATATTCCATCAACCGGAACGGCCTTATGATATTTCAAAAAATGCTTCATATATCGGTAGTTATGATTAATTATTATTAGCCTTGAGTCGTCCCATTTGTTTTTTATAGCATCACTATCCTGATCAATTCCAAAGAGAAGTTTTACCCTTTTATCTTCTATAATCAGCCTTGCATGTCCACCGCCTCCAAAGGTTGCGTCAACATAAATACCACCTTCTTTAATAGCCAACCCTTCAATACATTCATTTGCCATTACCGGCACATGATAGTTAGCCATTGCTGTTTTCATTTTTACGACTCATTACGGTTTCGGCCATTTTTGAAAACTCATCGGGGTCAATATTCATTTGGGTTTCATAATTATTTTTACTCCAAATTTCAATTTTGTTGTCGTAGGCATAGAGCACTACATCATTCTCTATTTCGGCATAAAGGGCTAATTTTTTGGGAATTAAAATTCGGTTAGCAGTATCAAGGCCAACTTCGGTTGCCCCATTATTGTATATCCTTATAAATTGGCGATCTAATTTGTTAAAACTATCTAAACCTTCCAGTTTTAAAGTTTCATTATCCCAATCGGGTCGGGTATAGATAACAAGGCATTTATCGAATCCACGATTGATAACCAAATGATCGGTAGAATCGGCTGGAAGTTGTTTTTTTAGCCCGACAGGAAGAACCACACGCCCTTTAGCGTCTATTTTTCCTTCAAATTCTCCTATAAACTTAGGCATTGTGTCGGTATTAAAATCTGGGTGTAAAATTATGTGATTATTAAACACAAATCTCCACTTCATGACATTTTATACCACATTTTATCCACATAAAATTTTAAAATACACAATATCAGCTATGTAATACATTTTATATTTTGTATTATTGAGAGATATTTATTGAATATTTATGAGAAAATGGATGTTTATTACCAATAAAATAGGCCAAAAGATAAAAAGTGTGGCCAAGTGGTAAAATAATTTTGAGGCGTTAAGATTAAAATAATTAGGACTTTTAATATTTTTTAGTAGGTTTGAATTTTATTAACTAACTAAAACTAAAATCTATATAACTATGAAAACATCCGTAATTTACTTTCTTGGCCTTTTAACAGGTATTCTTTTAATGGTAGTTCTATGTTTAACCAACAACATGCCTATTAAATGTTGTAGTGAAAAATCCGATAATGGATTAGTAAAAGATTCTATTCCTCCCGATCAGGGAGTTGTTATTTCAAGATTAGAATTCGATGCATTGTCAGATAGTTTTCAAGTGCATAATCCCGGGATTTCTAATGATTCCAGTCAGGGTTATTGGGGTGGTAAAATAGGAAAATTAGCCTTGAAGGCGGTCCTAAATAAATTAGATTCAAACGAACAATTTGTTAATTACAGATTTGGAATTTCGAATCACGGAAAAATTAAGAGAACCCATTTGATGTTTGCCTCAGGTGAAGTGGACAGCGCAGGCAATCAAGCTTATTTTTTCATAACCAATAGCGCTATGTCAACCGTATTTTGTCCTCCTACCTGTATCCCAAGGCCTACTCCAAAACCTGACTAAATTTGCAGGGCAAAATACATATCAATTTTACCTAAATTTTTAATTGGGAGTTGACCTCTATGTTCAAATAGTGAATGGTGGTTTTTCACCAAATTATAGGTACTTCCTGAAATATTGATCATTCCGGGTATTGAACTTTGTTCCATTCGGGCGGCTATATTTACAGCATCGCCCCAAACATCATACGAGTATTTTTTTAATCCTACAACCCCACTTACTACATTACCTGTGTGAATTCCAATCCTGAAATTAAAAGAATGGCCATATTTATCCATCATTTCGGATGCAATGATTTCATTAAACTTTAAAAATTCAAAAGCAACCAATAAGGTATTATAGGCAGGATTCAGGTCGTTTTCGCTTAAACCACCTACACACATATAGGCATCGCCAATAGTTTTAATTTTTTCAACTCCATATTTTTCAAGGATAATATCAAATTGTTTAAAATAGGTATCGAGCATTTCAACTACATTTTCAGGAGTTAAACTTTCGGCTATATGGCTAAAATTTTTAATATCCGAAAACATAATTGTAACTTCTTTATGATTTTTAGGAATTGACTTCCCGAATTTTTTTAATTCATTAACCGTTTCTTTTGGTAAAATATTTAGTAATAAATCTTCAGAAATCTTTTTTTGCTTACTTACCGTTCGATAAGCAAAAATGATAATTATTACGAATAGGAGAGAAATAATAGCAATGGCCGAAAGTATGTATTGCTTAAAGGTGATGTTTTTTAATTCGATATCATATTTCAATTCCTTTTTTTCCTGTTCGGTTTTTAAAGCAGCCTGTTCTTTTTCAAAATCATGAGTAACCTGAGCTACACTAATTTCAGCAGCAAAATCATTATTTTCTATCGAATCTTTAAATAAATTGTATTCATCAAAATAAATAATTGCAGTTTTATAATCTTTAAGCGCTTTATTTATTTTATATAAAATTTCACATGCTTTAAGTTTCGGCAATGGATATGGAATAAGTGTAGAGTAATAATAGGCCTTTTTAGCATTTTCATGGGCAATATTATATTTAGCGCGTGAATACCAAATATCTGCCATAGAACTATAGATAAATGAAATCGGGATAGATTCTTTCTGCTTAATAAAAATGGGAAGTAAAGATTGATAATAATAAAAGGCAGAATCTATTTGATTTAAGCCTTTGAATATATCGCCCATTACAAGCTTACATTCATTAATTCCTGAAGAATCTTTAATTTTAAGTTTAATTAGGTAAGCAGAATCAAGGTATAATCTTGCATTAATAAAATCGGAATTTGCTGATAGTGAAGCCGCAATTAAATATTGCTGGGTGGCAATCATTCTTTCTTGTTTAATTTTTTTATTTATTATTAAGGAACCTTTAAAAAATTCAATGGCTTTTAACCAATTATTTTGAGAATAATAAATCAATCCAATACCCATTTTTGAACGGGCAATGAAATTTAACTTATTGCTTTGCTCACTTTTTTTGAGAGAAATAAAAAAATATTCTATTGCTTTTGAACCATTTGTTTGAAATGTATAATTTTGGCCAAGCCTATAACTGCTTTCAATTATTCCTATATCATAATTAATAGCTTTTGAGGCATTATATATTTCAAGTAATAATTTGTTTTGAGCTTGATATAGTTCATTTCTATCAAAATAATAGATTCTATCCAATAACAATCCGGCATTAACCCTAGCTGTATCTGATTTGTCATGAAGCCACTTGTTTTTTAAAAACTCAAAAGTTTGAGCTTTTAAATTATTTATGAATAATAATCCGAAGATTACTATTAAATGTTTTCCAAATATTTGTTTGGGATTAATCAATAGTGGTACTCTAATAGAATAGTTGGTCAAAAATACTTCTTTTTATTTTTATAAATAAAAAAGTCCTGCTTCTTTTGGAAACAAGACTTCAAAAAATATTTTTTAAACTTTTTAAACCGAAAAACTTTCGCCACATCCACAGGTACGGCTTGCATTAGGATTAATAAAATTAAACCCTTTTCCATTTAGCCCGTCGCTAAAATCGAGTTCGGTACCTGCCAGATAAAGAAAACTTTTCAAGTCACAAATCACTCTTACGCCATCGTTAATAAATTCCTGATCACCCGGTTTTAGTTCGTTATCAAAATCAAGATTGTAGCTTAAACCACTGCATCCACCTCCTTTTACAGAAACCCTGATAAAATATTCATCTGTTAAATTTCCCTCCTCGCGCAAGGTTGAAATTTTGTTCATCGCTTTTGGAGTTACAGTTATATGTCCTACGTCGTTCATATTTATGATTTTAGATTAATGTTTGTCGTTTGTCTTTTGTAGAGACAAGGCATTGCCTTGTCTCTACCCTACCGCAAAAATAAAAAATATTAATAATGTTTTTTCCCATCTACAATTGGTTCCAGTCCCTGCTTGGTCCGGTAATCATTAATGGCTGCTTTTATAGCATCCTCAGCCAATACCGAGCAATGGATTTTTACAGGTGGCAAAGCCAACTCTTCTACTATATCCATATTGTCAATGGTTAAAGCATCATTAATGGTTCTGCCTTTAAGCCATTCCGTAGCCAATGATGAGGAAGCAATAGCTGAGCCGCATCCAAAGGTTTTGAATTTTGCGTCCTCAATTACTCCGGTCAAATCATTTACCTGAATTTGCAAACGCATTACATCCCCGCATTCGGGTGCACCTACCAATCCCGTTCCAACATTGCTTGAACTTTTATCAAGTGTTCCGATGTTCCTTGGATTTTGATAGTGGTCAATTACTTTTTCTGAATATGCCATATTATTTTAGATTTACGATTTACGATTTTAGATTTACGATTTTAGATTTACGATTTTAGATTTACGATTTT
>CAYHCM010000040.1:0-13545 GCA_964355045.1 uncultured Chitinophaga sp.
ATTTGCCTCGGTTGAGGAATGAGTTAGCCTAGACTTAATCAGCAGCCCCTAAATAGGTCATTTTTTTAGAATCTTAGATTCACTCTCCTTATAAAAAATATTTGAAAATTGTATGATGGATAAAGTCTTTAATGGAAATTATTTTTTTAATATTAGCCTTTTAAAAACCCCAAAATAAAATAAGTTTGTCCTAACCATTTTTTACCCTTTGAAATATATCACCCGCACCGTTTGGATACTCTCGTTTATCAGCCTGTTTACGGATATGGCAAGCGAAATGCTGTATCCTATTATGCCAGTTTATTTAAAAAGCATTGGGTTTTCGGTTGTTTTGATAGGTATTTTAGAAGGCCTTGCCGAAGCCACAGCCGGATTGAGCAAAGGGTATTTTGGAAAATTGTCAGACCTTTCTGGCAAACGGGTTCCGTTTGTGCAATGGGGTTATGTTCTGAGCGCAATTTCCAAACCCATGATGGCCATTTTCACCTACCCGCTGTGGATATTTTTTGCCCGAAGTATTGACCGTTTTGGTAAGGGAATACGAACCGGAGCAAGGGATGCCATATTATCAGACGAAGCTACACCGCAAACCAAGGGAAAAGTTTTCGGGCTTCATCGCTCTATGGATACCTTGGGCGCAGTTTTAGGGCCGATAAGTGCATTAATTTATCTTTATTATTTTCCTGAGGATTATAAAACCCTTTTTCTAATTGCTTTTATTCCGGGAGTTTTGGCAGTGGTGGCTTCACTGTATCTTAAAGACAAACGAAAAATTGAAAATAAACCGTTTATCAAAACCTCTTTTTTTTCCTTTTTAAATTATTTAAAAACCAGCCCGCTTGCTTATCGAAAGGTAGTTATCGGCTTATTGGTATTTACGCTTTTCAACAGTTCTGATTTGTTTTTGCTTTTAAAAATAAAAGATACCGGAATGACAGATACTGCGGTCATCGGCGTTTATATTTTTTATAATCTGGTGTATGCTTTGTTTGCACTGCCACTTGGTATGCTTGCCGATAAAATAGGATTAAAAACTATTTTCAGTATTGGTTTGGGATTATATGCATGTGTGTATTTCGGAATGGCCTTTTCTTCCAATATCACTATTTACTTTCTATTATTTTTTGTTTACGGGCTTTATGCCGCCGCCACCGAAGGCATAAGCAAGGCATGGATAACCAATATTACCGATAAAAAAGATACAGCCACAGCCATCGGGACTTTTGCGGCATTTCAAAGTATTTGCTTAATGGTAGCCAGTTCGCTTGCTGGTGTTATTTGGTATTATTTTGGTGCTGAAACTGCTTTTATTTCGGCTGGGGTAGTTACGGTTGGGGTGATTATTTATTTTTTGGTTTATGTAAAAAATCCTGAAGGGTAATTTCCAAATTTCAAGAAGGCAAATTCCAAATTCCAAAAAGTAAATTCCAAAAAACAAATTCCAAATTCAAATTCCAACTATCAAAACTTTCAACCTGTTTAACTGTTTTAATTTTTAACGAAAATGAAACCCAAACACATCGTAATAATAGGAGCAGGATTTGCCGGCTTGCGACTGGCAAGGCAATTGAACAACGACCCCAATTACTATATGACCCTTATTGACCGCAACAATTATCATCAGTTTCAGCCATTGCTTTATCAGGTGGCTACTGCCAATCTGGATGCCAGTAATATTTCATTTCCGCTCAGGCATATTTTTCAAAAAAGTAAAAATGTGATGATACGAATAGCAGAACTTATTTCGGTTGATATCGAAAATAACCTTATAGAAACTTCAACCGGAAAAATGAATTACGATTATTTGGTAATAGCCACCGGTGCCGATACCAATTATTATGGGAATAAAAATTTAAAAACAAATGCCTTTCCGATGAAATCAACCTTAGAGGCTTTACAATTGCGAAACCAAATAATCGAAAATTTTGAGAAGGCATCTGTATCAGAAAATAAGGAAGAAATCGAAAAACTATTGAACATAGTAATAGTAGGCGGAGGCCCAACCGGGGTGGAACTTGCAGGGGCATTGGCCGAAATGAAACTCGAAAAATTGCCTGGTGAATATCCTGAACTGGATTTCACACCAATGAAAATTTATTTATTGGAAGGCGGCTCTAAATTATTGGGAAATATGAGTGAAATATCCTCAGAAGTATCAAAGCAATATTTAGAAAAAATGGGGGTTATTGTAAAACTAAATACGCTTGTAAAAGATTATACTGGCGAAATGGTTTTTCTTCAGGACGAAACTTTGATTCCATCCGCCTTGGTAATATGGGCCGCAGGTATTACAGGCAATGTGCCCGCAGGATTTGAAAAAGGTGCACTGGCAATGGGCAACAGGATAAAAGTGGACACATTAAACAAGGTTTTAAATACCTCAAATGTGTATGCCTTAGGAGATATTGCCTATATGGAAACCGATGATTATCCCAAGGGTTTACCGCAGGTGGCCAATGTAGCAATTGATCAGGCTACCAATCTGGCAGTCAATTTCAAAAATCTGATAAAAGGATATGACCTGAATGTTTATAAATATACTAATAAGGGAACTATGGCTACCGTTGGCAGAAATAAGGCTGTGGTAGATTTGGCTAACCCAAAGGTAAGTTTTCAGGGATTTGTGGCCTGGTTTATCTGGATGGCTTTACACCTTTTTTTGCTAATTGGTTTCAAAAACAAAATCATTGTATTTATAAATTGGGTTTATAAATATTTTACACGAAATCAGTCGTTGTCGTTGATGTTTAAGCCGCTATTAAGGAAGTGAAAATTGCAAATTGCAAATAATAAACAAATTCCAATCGTCAAAAATGTAAAACCAGAGATAACTGAATTGCCGTTCTTGGTATTACTAACATTTGGCTTCCCTAAGTATAATAATCTCAATTTCACTATCGTTCAGTTTGGATTTTAAAATTTTAGTATTTGGAACTTATTTGAAATTTGGGATTTGAAATTTGGTGCTTGAATGGTGTGAATAATGTAATTCTTTTATAAAGTTATATAACTAATAGCATTGGGTAGAATACAATATTTGCAATACTCTTTTAGATTCAATAAAAAAAAGTATTAATAGTTTAATTTGTAACAGACACCTTGATGGATTAAGAAATTAATTAATACTCTAATGTAATGCTGATTCCTGCTAAAATACCACTATACATAAAAGCACCATTAATTCTTGTGGGGCTTTACATTTTAATCAGTATGCTTTATATTGGGCAAAGCATTATTGTTCCATTTATTTATTCAATTCTCATTGCAATAGTATTGCGGCCTTTAGTCAATTTTTTAGTTCGTAAAAAAATACCGCGATTATTATCTATAATTATCACGATGTTATTGGCGTTTGCTGTTATTGCGTCATTGGCTGTCCTGTTAATCTCGCAAGCCAACATGTTTAGGGATGCTTTACCAAAACTCATTGATAAACTTTATGACCTGTTTAATCAAATTGTGAAAACTATTTCTACCAACAATAATTTAAGCAGCCAACAAACCGATGAATGGATTGCTAAATCCAAATCGGAACTTTCGGGAAACAGCAGTGCCATACTTGGCCGAACTTTCAATACGATGGGAAACCTTATCATGGTTATTTTTTTAATTCCGGTTTATATTTTCATGTTACTTTTTTATCAACCACATATTTTAATTTTTATACATAAAGCTTTTGGCACCGATAATGATACCGAGGTGAGTGAAATATTGGGAGAAACAAAAACAATTGTAAAAAGCTACCTGATGGGCATGTTGCTGGAAGCAGCCATTGTAGCAACTTTATATTCAACCGGCTTATTACTTTTAGGAATACCTTATGCTATTTTGCTCGGCATATTAGGAGCATTGCTAAATCTGATACCCTATATTGGAAGTATAGTGGCCGGGGCTTTATCAATGATGATGTCTTTATTAACTCATACCAACCCATCGTATGCTTTACTTGTATTAGGACTTTATATTATTATTCAGTTTATTGATAACAATTATATCATTCCCTATCTTGTTGGTTCAAAAGTACAGATAAATGCACTAATTTCATTGCTCGCCATACTGGGAGTGGCCAGTTTATGGGGTATCGCCGGTATGTTTTTAGCCATTCCGCTAACAGCCATTCTAAAATTAATATTTGATAGAATAAAACCTCTAAATCCTTATGGCTTTTTAATAGGTGACCCTCAGGCCATACCCCGGAAGAAAATTAAAATTTTAAAATCTTTAATAAAATAAAATTCCATTGTTGGCCTATACTAAGAAACCACAAACCATTAAAAAAAAAGAAGTGTGAACTTAAAAATTAATAAAATCAGGTTTGGCAAAAGGCTAATGCTTTTTATAGTGTTACCCATAATTTTAAGTATTGGAATTGCACTTATTTATTACCTTAACAGCCATAAGGCCATAAGTTTTATTATACCTGATGTAAGTAAAATAAGTTATATAAATTTGAATATAACCGATGGAAACCTCCTGGCCAAAATTGATGTGATTGTAATAAACAAACGTCCCTATCGCATGGTTATTGACAGTTTTGTATGCGTTATAAATTTGGATGGTAAAATTCTTTTTAGGGAAAAAATTCCGCTCAAAATGAATTTGCCAAGATTCACACGCGATACGATTAACTTTCCATTTCATTTGAATATTGATACCATAATAAATTTATTAAAAAGTGTGCAAACCAGAGACTCAGCACATCTTGAAGCAACCGGTTATATTGTTTATAGCTCGTTTATAGGAAAAACAAAACTTCCTTTTATAAAAAAAATTAAAATTGAATTACCGATTCCACCCGAGATAAAAGTATTAAAGGTGGAGCGCAAAAGATATAATATCCTCGAAAAAAGTTTATTGGCCGAAGTAACCGTTCAAATAACAAACCTGGGAAAAAATATTGACATTGAATTGCACCATATAATATATAACCTTAAAATTAAAAACACCCTTTCGTGCACCGACACATTAAAAAAGATTGTTATGATAAAGCCAGGCTCTGATGAGATATTAGTTATTCCAATCACCATCAAATTAGAGCATCCTTTTAAAACTGCTTTAATGATAATTAATGATAACGACAGAATGAGGTATCAGCTTAATTTGAAATCTTATATTAGTGAGAAGAGCAGTGATAGAGAAATGAAACTAATACCAATAGAAGTAGATGCAACAGGTATATTGGAGTTGCAGAAATAAATACTATGGCATTATATAAAAACAATTTCTTATTGCCAAATCCTCTGAAAAGAGGCTCAATTGAACTTCTATAACATCTGTAAAATTTCGAAAAACCAAATCTTCACTGGTAGGATTTTGTTTTTTGGGATTTGTTTTTTGGGATTTGAAATTTGGATTTTGATTCCTGGATTTTGGAATTTTTTCAAAGGGGAATATGTGAATAATGTAAAAAGCTTTTAAAATTCTGTAACTCCAGATTATTTAATCCTACTCATCTTTGCAACGGTTATAACTCTATAAAATTAATCATTCTATTATTTTGATTAATTTAGTATAGAGGTTAAGCATAGGTTTAGATTAGGGTGGAGGGAAAATAATTTCTCTTCATCCTTTTTTAAAAATAAAAACAGAAGTATGAAAAATAAAAAACGAAATTATTCAAAGAAATTTGAAGAATTTTCTAACGCTGTTACAAAAGCAACTGGTAAACCATCCGCATTTTTGATGGCCTTATGCGTAATAATTGTTTGGGCTATGTCAGGTCCTTTTTTTCATTTTTCAGATACCTGGCAATTGGTAGTAAATACCAGCACAACTATTATCACATTCTTAATGGTGTTTGTAATTCAGCAATCTCAAAATAAGGAAACCATGGCCTTACAGTTGAAAATGAATGAACTGATAGCTGCTAATAAAGATGCAAGCAATAGGCTTATAGTTATTGAAGACCTTACAGAAGTTGAATTGATGGTAATCAAAAAATTTTATATCACATTATCCGAACTATCACACAAGGAAACTGAGCTATTTTCTACCCATTCATTAGATGAGGCCTCACACAATCATATTATCAAACACCGACAATTGAGAATAAAAAAGAGTTTTTAAGAAATTTATTCTTTGAGTTATCATATGTAAATTTTATAAATAATTGAAAAATCAATCAGAGAAGAATTCAAAAGAAAATCATGAGTATGAAGATTTTGATCACCCTAACAAAACAGATAATCCTACAACCTCTTTCAAATCAAGCATTGATTTAAGTTCTGAAGATTTGGAAATAGAAGATTCCGAGAGAAGGGGTATTTTAAACCAGGGTGAAAACAAAGTCAATTAGTGGGTTTAGCCAACTACGTTAAAATGGGGACACTTATAAAAACGTAAGTCCCCATTTTTATTAAACAAAAAATCGAATTCACTTTAAAAACTATATCAGGCTTATCGGTTGGCGAGCTATTGAAAAATCATTAGGAGTATATTTTAGGCCAAAGGCAGGTAGTTTAGCAAAATAAAATCACCACGGTAATATGTGAATTATATAATTCAATTAAAATGTTTTGTAATAATACACCCTGCTAATTCAAATACGTTTGCATCACATTTAATACCAAAAAATATGAAGAATCAGGTACAACAAAAATCAAAAACAACCCTTGGCGGATTTCCTTTTATAGATTCTATGAAAAGAGATGGTAGCCGGATATCATCGAAAGCAAGTGATGGTATTTCATTTAATGATACAAATGAATTGGTACTAAGTGAAGAAGAATTATTGCAATTTTGGTGGCGGTATTAACAATAATCCAAATCATTCCAATACATTTGAAGGGGATGAAAAACCGTATCTAAAATGAACTTTATAATGTCAGTAAAAAATTTCTGGTATTTACTTAAAGATGCGTACCATGAATTTATTGAAGACAGCGGTATTAAACTTAGCGCGGCACTTTCATACTATACCATATTTTCATTGCCACCCCTTATCATTATTATTATTTCGGTGTGTGGTGTTTTTTTTGGCACCGATGCTATTAAAGGCGAAATATTTGGACAAATAAATGGTTTGGTGGGCAATGATGCCGCCATGCAAATTCAGGAAACCATAAAAAATGTAAGCCTTTCAAAAAGTAATGTATTTGCAACCACATTCGGGGTTATCACCCTATTGATAGGCGCTTCGGGCGTATTTGTCGAAATTCAGGATTCTATTAATTTTATCTGGGGATTAAAAGCAAAACCTAAGCGCGGATTTATTAAATTTATTAAAAACCGCCTGATGTCGTTTTCAATGATTGGTTCGGTTGGGTTTTTGATGATGGTGGGTTTAATTGTAAATGCGCTTATGGAATTATTGAATAGCCGGTTATTAAAATTCTTCCCTGATTTTACAGTTTATATTTTTTATATTCTCAATATTTTGGTGGTCTTTGGCATAATTACCTTGCTATTTTGCCTTATTTTTAAAACCTTGCCCGATGGAATAGTTGCCTGGAAAGATGCCCTGATTGGCGCAGCCTTTACTGCTTTGCTTTTTATGATTGGGAAATTTGCCATTGGCGCATACCTTGGAACTTCTAAAATTGCAACCGTATTTGGGGCGGCAGGTTCGGTTATCCTGATATTGGTTTGGGTATATTATTCGGCCATCATTCTTTATTTCGGGGCCGAGTTTACCAAAGTATATGCACTTACCCACGGCCAAAAAATTGTTCCAAAAGATTATGCTGTGTATATCAAAAAGCATTTGCCTGAAATTGAGCCTAAGATAACCGAACGAGATTTATCAGAAAAAAAATTAGAAGAGTTGTCGTGAAATAGGTTTGATTTTATTCCACCATTATTTTTTTTCGTGTTGAATTTCCTAAATCGTCATATATAACCAATGTATAAATTCCTTGTGATAATTTAAGGTTTAAGGTCTGTGTTTGTAAGCCTTTTACTGCTTTTTCAAAAACCAATTTACCCTCAATCGAATATAATTTGCAGGTATAATTCCCGGCTTTATTTATTTCAATATTTATCTTGCCTTTGGTTGGGTTTGGGTAAATATCTGTGATATCCATAAGAATTGGATGAGATGCGGAATTTGTAAAAGGATGAATAATATTTTCTTTTGAACAATTAATATTATAAAGTTTCAATAAAATTTCGTTGGTTTTGGCATCTTCAATTGAAAGTTTTATAGAAGGTAAACTGCCTGCCATTGCTGAGTTTATATACCATTCCCTATTATCAGTATTAGTTGAAATATCTGTTATGATTATAGAATCACCTATAATTGTTTGGGTCCAGTTAAGCACAGGTGCTTTTTCTAATTTTATATGAGCAAAAATGAACGATTGACAACTATTATTATCATAAATATATTTCAGAAGGTATTTTCCGCCAAGAGGATTTAAGTTTATGGTTTTTACATTTTCATTTAATAAAACATTATTGCCCTGCGGCCATTGTAAATATTGAGAGGAATCATTGTTTGTAAACCATTTACCACCGTTATAGTTTACCCCAAATTTATCTGAAATTGAGATAATAGAATCTCCATAACATCTGCTTACTTCATTTTTTCCAGTGGTTAATTCTATATTATTTCTAATAATTATTGTAGCGGATAGAGAGGTTGTATATTTACATCCTGCATCATCATCGTAGTCTAAGAATAGCTTAATGCTATCCATATCTTTTCCTTTTAAATCAATAGTCGATTTACCGACCCGTAAAAAATAATGTGAATATTGAAATGAACCATCCTTATCATAAAGTAATTGATTTAAAGTATTCATGCTCCCACTAGGCCTTGCTAATGTTTTATCAAGCTTCCATGTAAAATTCCCTTCAAATGAATTTACTGGTTTAATAATAATACTGTGCAGGTCAAGTTCGTTTTTATTTTGACAAACTTCTCCTTTTTTAAACTCGACTTTTTTAAATGATACATTAACCGTATCGGTGGCATAACACTCTCTACCTCCCTCATATACAAATATTTTGGCTAAATAGTTTGTCGGTTTATCTGGCTTTGCAATCGCACTATCTGCATAGGATATTAAAATAAAGCTTGCCGAATTCTTGATTTCATACCATTCAAATCTTTTATATTTATGAATTGTAGTTTCATTTGCCTTAAGTTTAACGGTGGCACCTATACATATTTCTTGATTCTTTCCAGCATCTACTATTACTTCTAATGTACTAACTTTTATAGTATCATTTTTTGAATAACACTTCTTGCCATCGGTTACTTTTACAATGTATTGCCCGCCTTTTCCTACTTTGAATATTGGTTTATCACTCATCTTTTGGCCTCCGAAATACCATTCCCAATAACAGGTATCTCCAAAATTAGAAGCAATTGGTTGCAATATAGCTGTGTCATTTTTACATATCCATATATCATCACCTGCGGTTAAATTGATTTTGCCATCAACTCTTATTTTGCAAAAGCTATAAGCCGTCAACCCTTTTGAATCGGTAACTGCCAATTCTATTAGCGTGTCCTTATAAGTTACAACCGTTTTCAGACTTATTGTATCCGGTTTATCATTACCCCATTTATATAAAAAAGGAGCTGTTCCAAAACTCACTTTTGCCATAAATTTTAAGGGAGTTCCCATGCAGATTAAGGTATCGTATGTTTTAGAAATTGAAACATCCATAACTTCTGGAATACGAATGGTATCAAAATATAAGGTAGGACAATTATAAACCGGATTGTTAAACTGATGACGAATAATATACATTCCTTCTTTTCTAAAAATTAGGGTATCAAAAGCTCGATTGGATGAAATGGATTTTGAACTTTTAAAAAAATAATAATCAATATTGAGTGGATTATTTACTGAATCAGCAACCTGCCATAAATAGGTAGGATTAGCAGGATAAGGTTTTATGGGTTTACTTTCTAAAGTAATTTTATTTATTGCAAGTTGTTTTGTAAACATTTCGGTTTTGTAAATTGGTTTTACTTTTACTGAATAAGTCTTTGTACTGACGGCATTCATGGGGCAATTAACATCTCTGGCTGTTACGGTAAATGTATAAGGCATATCCCGAGCATCGGATTCTTTTGGTGTCCAACAAAATTTTCCTTTTTGTAATCTGGCTGAGGTATTTACTATGGTAAAAGTAGCCCCTCTGCCAATACCTTTATTCCATGTTAGCTTTGTTGAATCGGGAGGGTTTGGTTTGGTTGGTGGTGGTGGAATAAATTGTTTATCATCAGATACTACTGTGAAACAAATCTCTTTAGCTGCACATACTTCATATTCATAAGGGCCAGCTAAAATAGGTGGATTATTGTTTGTACATTGCTGAACAATATACTGAATATCTCTTCTTACTTCCCCTATTTTTTTATATTTCCCTGTAGAATCTTTTCGCCATTCCGAAATTTTAAATGATACAAATGTTTTTTCAGGGCAACCCGTCGGTGTAACGATAACTGAACCATCCCATTCATCAAAATAAATTCCTATAGGTGGATCCATGTAAGGATATGATTTTGACCTATCAAACCCAGAAGGATAATATGCTGTAATCCAGTTATTAAAATTTGGATAAGATATAGATTTTGTCCAATTTTCCATTGGGGAAACATACGAATAAGATAAAGAATCAAAATCAACAGTATCGTTACCACCGAGATTAGAATAATACTCTTGGTTACAACAAATAATATTATTAGGAATAGAACTAAAAATAGGTGAATTGTTGTTTTTTGCCTGACAAATATCCAATTCACTCCATACCCAAAAATCTGTTCCGCTGCCATATAATGTTCCGGTTTGCCGGCAACATTGGCCTATGCCAAATTTTATAATACAACATTTTTTAAACGACGTATCTGTGGTATTAAAATCAACCGTATCTTTATATATATGTTCTTCAATGGCCGGGTCGGTGCTGCTAATAGCTGTATTGGGCGGCGAACATGGTTTGTTTACTTTTTTGCAAACGGTTGAAAGATCGGTTATACTAATTCGTGTAAGAGATAATTTTTTTGTAAGAATATTACTTCCCGAAATTCCCTGCATCTCTGATTGTAAGGCTGTATCTAAGGGTGTTCCCCGACAATCTCTAAAAACCCTGAATGTTATTTCATATTTAAGCCCACCTAAATAGTGATAATAAACTTCAGCTCCCATCAAAGGAGAAGCTTTAGTTTGAATTGGTAGTATGAAACCTATAAAAAGAAATAGTTGTAAAATTGATTTCATATACAAATGGATTTAAGATAAAGACACATATTTTCTGCAAAACATTGCATGATAATAATATTAATTTTCTATTTATTGTGAATTACTAATTTGAAAAACCTAAAAGTACATTTAGATTGCCAGATTCGAAAGACAATTGTTAATTCAATCCAATTACTTTTATTCTCAGGTTTAAAATTTCAGCTATACATTTTTGTATATTTGTTTGGTAATAATAATTTCAGCTATGAAAACCAAATTCTTTTTATTTAGCATGTTTTGTTTAAACCTGGCATATGCAGGGGTTGCAGGTTCTGCCAATAATGATCCCCTTATTTTTTATGCAATTGTTCTTCTTATTTTAGGTGCGCTTATCGGAACGCCTTACCTTATTAAATTTATTAAAAATAAAATGAAGAAATCAGAGCAGATAAATGGGGAGAATGACTTAGAAAAGCCTGTGGAATAAGATATCAAAAAAACACTTACTTCTTCCCTTTCTTTTTGGGCATTGGTTTTCTCATCAATTTTTCATCTTTCATTGCGGTATTGTAAACAATACTAGCAATAATGGCGGCGGCTTGCATCAGATCGGCTTTTTGAATCCGGTCATAGGTATCCATATTGGTATGGTGGGTTTTATTTCCATAATCCAAAGGGTCTTGAATAAATTGAAATGCGGGCAAACCTACATTATCAAAAGGAATATGATCGGTGGAGCCTGTGTTTCGGGTGGTAACCGTAGTGGCATCCATATCTCTGAAAGGTTCAAACCATGCTTCAAAAAGTGGTCGTAAAGCATCGTTGCCCTGCAAATATATTCCGCGAATTTTCCCACCGCCATTGTCAAGATTATAATAAGCTGATAGTTTTGAATACTCGGGTTTTAAGGTCATGGAATCAGGCTCGGCAAAATGATTTTTTACATAATTGCGCGAACCATAAAGACCTTGTTCTTCAGCACTCCATAAGGCAATGCGAATAGTTCGGCGAGGGTTTGCTTCAATTTTTTTGAGGATGCGCATCACTTCCATCATCACTGCCGAACCGGCTGCATTATCGGTGGCCCCGGTGGCTCCATGCCACGAATCCAAATGAGCGCCAATCATCACCAATTCACTTTTTAAGGTTTTATCCGTTCCGGGAATTTCGGCAATCACATTGTATTGCAAGGTATCTTTATCCAAAAAGACAGTTTTAATTTCCATTTCCAAAACCACGTCTTTGCCGGCTTCCAGTAAACGAATGAGTTGGTTAATATGTTCACTTCCCATTTCCAATTCGGGCAACACCTGTTTGGCATTGGTGGCAAAAGAGGCTCCGTTGGTTGTAAAAAATGTTCCCATGGTGCCACCTCTTGAACTTAGAATAGCCAACGCATTTTCCTCTATCAAAAACGGACCAAGTTTTTGCCGGAGTGCTCTTGCTTTTTTTTGTTGTTCAGGATTAGGGATTGGCCGGTTTTCAGGATTTTCATCCAAGCTTTTATCTTTATAAATTCCAATTAATTCTTCTTCTGTATAGCGTCTGGCTTCGGGTTTAAGCCCTAATTTTACTTCAAGGTTTGAAGAAATCAGTATTATTTTTCCTTTCAGTTTGCCTTTATATTTTTCAAAATCCTGTTCCGTTTCAATTTTTATGATGATGGCATTTCCGCTTATCAAGCCGTTGGTTCCGGGAGTCCATGCTTTTGGAATGGCAATCATTGGTTGATAGTAAGGCACCGTTAAGGCCAGATACGATTTTTGAACTTCCCACCCTCGGCCAAAAGTTCCCCATGGCTCAATGTTAACATTTTCCATTCCCCATTCCTTTAATTGTTTTTGTGCCCATAGTTGTGCATTGTATAAATTGGTTGATCCGCTAAGTCTGGAGCCTGATACATCGGTGAGATTGAATAAAGTTTGCATAACCTGCGAGTGATTAAAGGCCTCATCTTTTATTTTAGAAATTATTTGATAATCTATTTTTTCGTTCTGTGCATTGACAGAAATAAACGAAAGAAGCAAAATAATAGCAAAGCCTGAACGATATAGTATTTTCATTTTTTTTAATAATTTGAAGCAATGATAAGGAATAAAGTTGTTTTAGCAAAAAATGAAGATCTTTAGATGTTTTACTGAATATTTCCAAGGTGTAATAATATGAAATTTTATATGTTTAATGTTATCCCGGGAAGCTAAGTCAATAGCGTTGTAGGCTTTGCCGGGAAATATTTATATTACCTTATTTCCTTTAAGGGGTGCACTTATTTCTTTGAATATAATGGTTCTTCAAAAAACAAAAATCGTATTTTGAAAAGTCAAAAAAAAAGTATATTTGCTTAAAAAATATGCTATGAAAAATAAAATAATCAATTTGGTAATTGCAGTTTTCATTATTTTTGGTTGGG
>CAYHCM010000040.1:13645-18259 GCA_964355045.1 uncultured Chitinophaga sp.
ATGAAAAATAAAATAATCAATTTGGTAATTGCAGTTTTCATTATTTTTGGTTGGGGTGGTTGCAAGAAGGAGGAATTGGGAGGTGCTTGTAAGGCTGGATTTGACAATGTGGTTCATAATATTTATCCAGCATCCACTTATCCCTTTACTCTCTATAATTCTTCACAGACACCTAATGACGAAGAAATTTATTATTTATATCCTGGAACAGGATTTGTCCAGTTTTTTATTGTCAATAAGATTACTAACATTTGTACCAAAGAACATTTGAAAGTTCATTATAAAACGCGATTGAGCGATACGATACAATCAGAGTATTTAGATATTTATGGTGAAGGATATTGGTCAGGATATGATAATTTTATTGATATGCATGATGGCACTTCCGAGGCTAATGATACTTATGAAATGGATCATGAATTTGGGTTAAAGCAGGCATTTGGCGATGGGCCTGGCGAAATAAAGCTATTTCTAACCGTAGAATTTCTATCTCAAGGCAGCATAGCCGCTGACAAGGCCTATTTTAAAAGGCATATTGCAATCATGGCAATTTACTGTCATTTTTCTAAATCAAGTTCATAGTAAAAACGTTAATCCTAATGCCTTTATTCATGTACTTTACTAATCAACAAAAAGAGCCAAGTCCATAGTGTTGTGGGGACCTTTAGGCGGGGCAATTGAAAGCCGCTGAGTTCACCGCAATTTAACAAACCCAATAAAGTGAAATTGCCATGAAAAGAGAAATCCACTATAGATTAAAAAAGGATGCCTGTCAATCCATATGTGAATTATGCAATTTATTTTATAATTTGTGTAACAAATCTGGTTTCTTATCCCAATACGTTTGCATTACACTTAATAATAAAAAAGATGAACACTAATTTACAGCAAAAAACAAGAACAACCCTCGGTGGGTTTCCTTATAGCCCTTCACGCAAACGGGATTTTGGGAAAATGCCAACGAAGGCAAAGGGAAGTATAGTAGTATTTAATAATAATGAACAGGTAATTGGTGAAGAAGAATTATTGCAGTTTTGGTGGAGGCATTAAAAAAATATGTTTTCAATACAAAAGTTTCAATTAAACTATTAATTATTTCAAGCACAGAAATGTAGATGAGTGATTACAAATAGGAATTCAATTTTTAAGACTTTGATATTGCAAGTAGCACAGTATCTTTATTTTTAGTGAATCAATAAAAAGATTGAACGAATGTTGAAGGACGAAACAGGAAGGGGTGTGAAGGTTCCGATTCGACGGACACAAATTAGGACGAAGGACTTTTTGTGTGAACTCTGATTATACTTTTTTATATATACCATCTCTTTCCAAATCAATTCTTCCTCCTGTATATCCGCATTCACCCATTCTCGGTGAGTTTACAACGGGCATACTACTGTAATCATCAAAATCCCCACATGTTTTAGAATGTTTTTTAGCACATTTTTTACAGAAAAAAGAATAGTCTTCATAACAACAGGTAGTACACATGCAAATAGCCGGTTCAGTTTTACATTCTGTACACATATATGGAAATGGTTCATTGCGCGAAAGAAGGATAATATCCTCCTCTAAATCCAATTTGTAATGTTCTAAACCTTTTAGCAAAAGCTTTGTAGTTGTTCCAAAATCATATTCATATTGAATTTTAATCTGGGGTTCAAAAACAGTCCAAACCTTTTTATTCATTGAAATAGTTTCCCGGTTAAATTCAAATTCGCTGAGATGACCGCAACATTCCAGCCAAATTTCTCTCAAAAATTCGTCAATTTTTTCCAACTTAGCTCCGCCTTTAACAAGCAATTGCAAAAACATTTTATGCGCCTCTACCTCAATGTGGCAATACGTTTTTGCATTTTTCCCTACACCTGTTTTTTCCATTTCCTCAAAATGATTGGCGAGGTGTTTTCCAATTTTAGTTTTTGAAATTAGCTGATTGCAATAAATGCATTTGCCTTGTGAGATTAATTTTTCGGTCATTTGTGCATTTTTAAATAAGGGTATAAAAGTATTACTATTTATTAGCTAAGTTCGTTGTCTTTTCATAAAATACTTTGGTTGGCCATATCCTTTATCATTACCGGATAAAGTAAATAAATCTGTATGTTCAATATCTTCAAAATCGCCCATTTTGCTTGTCCATGTGCCATTTTCAAGTTGAAGTGAAACATGGGTAAACACAAAAGCTTCGGTAGCATAAATTGCTATTTTTTCAAATCCGGTTTCTAAGTTAATATCATTACATATTTCAAATCCATTTTCTTTAAAAAGTTCTATGTATCTATTGGCTGCTTTATCCATATCCGGATTACCATATTCATCCTCAAATTGCATCCATGTATCAATCTTTCCAAGAGCCCATGAAATACAATTATATTCTCAGGTTTCAGAACTTGTAATTCGAAACCTATCAGAATTCAGATTAGGCCAGAATGAGTTAATTTCGGTATCCGATAAGTCTTTAAGTTTATTTGGTTCCAATAGAAATATTAGGTTTTGATTTACTAAATAATATTTTTCTCTCGGCCCCAAGTTACCCATGCTTTGGCCATTTTACCAAAGTTGCCCATATCCTCCCTTGGCACAGGATTGTCTTTTGTAATAACCTGAAGTGCTGTAAACCAATGTTCAGGCCCTTTCTGCAAATCTTTTAATATAAAAGGTAAAGCATTTTTTCCCATTCCAATAATTTGCAAATAGTTTATATTATAAACTTTATGCACTGTTACTGAATGTCCGCCAGTTTCAGTTTTCCACTTTTTAGCATATTCGTTAAACTGTTTTTCCGCCAAACGAAATGTACTTTTAACAACCCATTGAGAATCGTTTATATATTCTTCGCCGCTTAGATAACTTTTTTCATCTTTTTGCAACCGATTATCCAAATCTGATTTTGTTTCGGCATTTAACTCAAAAGTATTTTCATTCTCTTCTACTATTATTATTATTGTTATAGGTTTCGATTTAAAAGAAGCCTTAATGGAATCAATTAAATCCGTAGTAATTTCATTAGCCGAACGAAGATGATAGGTTGTGTACATGCTACAAAGTTAAAAAATATTAGAAACTTGAGAGAGTTTTTTTTGATAATTTATTTTCTTTGCTATCGCGAGTTTTTAACTCGTGCTTTTTTAAGATTTGAATTATTATTGGTATGAGTTGCAAACGTTAGTTCAACAATACCTTGATTTAAAAATAAATATTAACTAATTGTTAAATGTTAATCCAGCAATATCTATAACTAAAAAATAAAAATAAACTAATTGTTAAACTCGAACCAGCCCATTCGGACAAACTCGGACCAGCAGGGGGAAAGCTTTGGCAGCGGTGGGAAAGCACATTAGGAAGTTGAGGGAAACCAAAGGCTATTCTCGGCAAGATCTTGCTGATATTTGTAATATGGAATTAAGCCAGATAAACAGAATTGAATTAGGAAAAATTAATACCTCAATAAGTGTTCTTTTCAGAATTGCCGAAGTATTGCAAATTAGAGCATCTGTTCTTTTAGAAGTTGATATTGACAATTAATGAAAATCCTTTTTTAATTTACCATTCACCTGTGATTTTCTCTACCTCTTCCTGAGTAAAAACTTCACCCATTTCAATATTTTTATTAGAAATTTCCGCTCGTTCTATTAATTCCTGTTTAGTGAATTTTTTAATTATTAGCTGTTCCATTCTTTCAGTAGAGTTTATTTCCTACACTAACACCTCCCCCTTATAAATCCCCTTACTCTTCCTAATCCTGCAGGCCACCACCTTGTATTCAGGGCACATGGCTTCCGAATCGGCAATGCTTGAAGTGATATTATTCATTTCTTACTGCTTTTCATTTTTTATTCAGGTTTTAATTGAAAATTTCCTAATAAAACTCCTCTCACCGTTAGGTCTTCATCCAGTTCTTCCCATCGTAAAGCATAGCCATTAAGCCTTATTTCCACTTTGTTCAATTGCTCCAAGCTGGCATCTTTTAATAATTTAAAACGGGAAGCCGGAAAACCAATAATCCTTCCATCGGTAAGATGAATATAAATTACCCTTTCCTTAACCCAAACATCCATAGCCACAGGCTCGGATAGAATATTATTTGTTACTATGGTATTCATTATATTTTGATATTAAAAAAGTATTATTTTCATAAACCAGTTTTTCTATTTCTCGTATTATATGCGGTCTGACATTAATATTAGATGCAAGCAAAACAGGTGATAACCAAAATTTACACTCACCATCAGAGGTTGCAACATGGATATGTGGTGGCTCATTACCCTCATCTGAATAAAAATGAAATCTAAAATTACCTATTCTTAATACGGTTGGCATTTTTATATCTTTACAAACCTAATATATTTAATTCAATCATACCAAATAACCCTATGCCTAAATTACAATCTCAAATCCTACGCCCTGATTTGTGTCAGTAGCAATTCTTTAATATTTTTTCAACTTCATCCTGAGTAAAGATTTCACCCATTTCAATATTTTTATTAGAAATTTCAGCTCGTTCTATTAATTCCTGTTTAGTGAATTTTTTAATTATTAGCTGTTCCATTCTTTCAGTAGAGTTTATTTCCTACACTAACACCTCCCCCTTATAAATCCCCTTACTCTTCC
>CAYHCM010000040.1:18359-27022 GCA_964355045.1 uncultured Chitinophaga sp.
GTAGAGTTTATTTCCTACACTAACACCTCCCCCTTATAAATCCCCTTACTCTTCCGTATCCTGCAAGCCACCACCTTGTATTCAGGGCACATAGCTTCAGAATCGGCAACGCTGGAAGTTATATTATTCAGCATCATATCCGGGAAATGGAAGGTAGAGCTTAGAACACCGGGTTTTACTTCATCCGATATTTTGGCTTTCACATCTACCTTTCCACGGGCCGATTCCACACATACCATATCGCCATCATTAATTAAATGTTTGGCAGCATCTTCGGCATTTATGAGCAATACATCCTCTTTCAGTATTTTGGAATTATTGGTGCGGCGCGTCATGGTACCACAGTTGTAGTGTTCCAACTCGCGGTTGGTGGTAATGATATAAGGAAAATCTTTACCGTTTTGAACTATCTCTTCCGATTCTTTCCAGTAATTATGGACAAATTTTCCTTTGCCACGCTTAAAGGTTTCGGTATGCAAAATTTCTGTGCCGTTTCCGTCAGGCATTACCGGCCATTGCTTGCCTTGTTCGCCCAGTTCATCCCATTTAACACCTGCAAAAAATGGCACAATCTGTGAAATTTCCTGCAACAAAGTATCCGGGTTATAATCCTCATGCGGATAGCCCATGCGGTTCATCACATCAATAACTATTTGTCCGTCGGATTTGGTGCCTTCAATGGGTTCTACCACTTGGTTCACCCGTTGGATACGACGTTCACCATTGGTAAAAGTTCCGCTTTTTTCAAGGAAAGAAGAAGCCGGCAATATCACATGGGCGAGTTTCGCTGTTTCGGTCATAAATAATTCCTGGACGATGAGCAAATCCAATTTAGCCATGGCTGCTTTTACATGATGAGTATTGGGGTCTGTTTGCCCCATATCTTCTCCAATAACCCACATGGCCTTAAATTTATCATTGAGCGCAGCATCATACATTTGAGGGATTTTATATCCCACATGAATAGGCAGTTTTGCACTATAAAACTCTTCATATTTTTGGTGGTATTCGGGAATAGTAACATCAAAATATCCCGCTCCCTGATGGGGCTGGCAACCCATATCTGCCGCTCCCTGCACGTTGTTTTGTCCGCGTAAAGGATTTACCCCAACCCCGCGACGACCAATATTTCCGGTAATCATAGCCAAATCGGCAATAAGCATTACAGTAAATGTTCCTTGCGAATGTTCGGTAACTCCCAACCCATGAAACGACATGGCATTTGGAGCCGTGGCATAGGCGATGGCAGCATCATGAACTAAATTTTTATCAACCCCGGTAATGGCTTCCAGTTCATCAATATTAAGGGCTAAAAGGGTGTTTCTAAAATCTTCATAGCCTTCGGTTCTGGTATTAATAAATTCTTTATCTTCCAACCCTGCTTTTACAATATAATACAACATCATGTTTAGCAAAGCCACGTTGGTTCCGGGTCGTAGCTGCAAATGATAATTGGCATATTTTACCAATTCGGTTTTGCGTGGGTCAATTATGATAAGGGTTTTGCCCTTCATAGCCCGTTGTTTCATTTTAGCTCCGGTCACCGGATGCGCATCGGTGGGATTGGCACCTATCACCATCATGCAATCGGTGTATTGTATGTCTTTCACGGAATTGGTGGCAGCCCCTGTTCCAAAAGTTCGTTGCATACCCAAAGCTGTAGGCGAATGACAAACCCTTGCACAACTGTCAATATTATTAGTGCCGATAACAACCCTCATAAATTTTTGCAAAAGGTAATTCTCTTCATTGGTGCCTCGTGCCGATGAAATGCCTCCAATATAATCGGGGCCGTAATTGTTTTTTATATCCGTTAAGCCTTTGGCAATAAAATCGTAGGCTTCATCCCAGGTGGCTTCTTCAAATACTCCGTTGCGTTTTATCAAAGGAGTCTTCAAACGTTCGGTGTGATTATAAAATGAAAAGGCATAACGGCCTTTCAAACACGTATGGCCTTGGTTTACTTCAGCATCAAATGGTGCTTGTATGGATTTTATTTTGCCGCCTTTTACCGCTACTTCCAAATTACAACCCACTCCGCAATACGTGCAAATGGTATCTACTTTTTTATCTACTTCAATAGATTTGGATTCAAAAATATCAGAGATAGCCGACGTAGGACAAGCCTGGGCACATGCTCCGCAACTAACACAATCCGACAATCCAAAGGTGGTTTCCTGACCTTTTACAATATGGCTGTCAAAGCCGCGTCCTGCCATGCTCAATACAAATTGTCCCTGAACTTCATCACAAGCTCTAACGCATCTGAAACAGTTGATGCATTTACTCATATCAGAAGTCATGTAAGGATGGCTTAAATCTTTTTTTCTATCCAAATGGTTTTTACCTTCGGGATATCGTACATCGCGTATTCCAACCTTGGCGGCCACTTCCTGCAATTCGCAATTGTTATTTACCTCGCAGGTAAGGCAATCCAAAGGATGGTCGGTCAATACCAGTTCAATAATATTTTTGCGAAGCTTTTGAATCCGCTCCGAATCGGGATAAATATAAGAATTAGCCATTACCGGAGTATGGCATGAAGCCTGGGCTTTGGCGTTTCCATTTTGACTTAAAGCCACATCTACACTGCAAACCCGGCATGAACCGAATGGATCCAGATTAGGCGCATCACATAATGTTGGAACTACTTTATTGCCAAAATTCCGTTTTAAAAATTTCAGGATGGTTTCTCCTTGCTCAATGGGGTAGGAAATATTATTTATATATGCAACCACACTGGTTTCCGTTTCCAACTTTGGTTCGGGCGGGGTAATTATTTCATCAAGTGTTCTCATTTTGTTTTTATAGATAAATTAATTAACAAAAATATAGTGATAATTCTTTTTCAAAATACTGCAAAGCATTGCGGATAGGAAGCGGTAGCCCGCCACCCAAAGCACACAAGGAACCAATTTCCAGGGTGGTTATTAAATCATTAAATAATTCCCGGTCAATTTTATAATCTTCAGTTTGGGCTTTGTTCAATAATTCATAACCACGAACTGAGCCTAAGCGACAAGGGAAACATTTACCACAGCTTTCATGGGCGGTAAACTGAAACAAATGTTCCAAATATTTTACTAATGGATAATCTGTAGGAATACAAACCACCGAAGCATGACCCATTAAAAAACCCGCATTTGAGAAAGATTCAAAATCAACCGTTAGGTCATTTATTTTTTCTACAGGAACCAATCCACCAAGCGGCCCGCCTATGTGCATGGCTTTAATCGGTGATTTAAATCCTCCTCCTAATTCATTAAAAACTCTGGATAGAGGTGTTCCCATATCCACCTCATAAATTCCGGGGGTTTTAAAAAATCCATCCAATGAAACCAATTTGGTTCCTGTGGATTTTCCTATCCCAATAGAGGCAAATTTTGCTCCCCCATTTTTTATTACATAGGGAATACAAGCCAAAGTTTCCACGTTATTTATGACCGTAGGTTTATTGAATAATCCTTCCTGAGTAGGGTAAGGCGGCCTTACTCTCACCTCGGGACGCTGGCCTTCAATAGAAGAAAGCAAAGCGGTTTCTTCGCCGCATATATAGGCACCCTGAGCTTTTATCAATTTAAAATCAAAGGAAAATTTTGAACCCAAAATATTTTGCCCCAACAATTTTTTTGTATATAAATCCTTGATGGCCTTATCGGTTATTTCAATGGCTTCGGGATATTCGCCACGGATATACATCACCCCTGCATTGGCTCCGGTAATGTAGCCGGCTATCATCATTCCCAGCAACACCAAGTGTGGCTGAAATTCTAATAAATATCGGTCGCTGTAAGCCCCCGGGTCTCCTTCATCGGCATTGCAAACGATGTATTTTTGGATGCTATTTGTATTTCTACACGATTCTAATTTAAAGCTAATCGGAAATCCGGCGCCTCCCCGTCCCCGCAATCCTGAAATTTTTAACTCTTTTAATAAATCATCTGCCGGAGTTTTTAAAACCGTTTCCAGCAATTTATAATAACTGTCAATTCCTTCAAATGGATTGGTCAGAATAGGCGTACCAATAGATTTTACATTGTATTTTTCGAGAGAAACTGTTTCACCATTTTTTATGGTATCAATATTATTAATATCGTTTCCCGAATAATTTTTACCCTCTAAAAAAAACGAACTGTTTTCGTGGCAACGGCCAAGGCAACACATCTCACCAATTTCACCCGCCTCAAAATGCGAACCTAACTTGTTTAATAATTCAGGCTGAGTGCCGGCAGTGATGCAAGAAGAGCCATTGCACACATATACTTTTTTGCCTTTGTTTTCAGGCTTTAAAAAATCATAAAATGTAGCCGCTCCGTAAATATTGGCCTTACCCATAATAAATTCATCCGCCAGAGCATCCATTTTTTCTGTGGATGGTGTTCCGGTTTGGGTAGCTGCAATGCCAAGCTCTTCAAAAAGATTTTCCCGTAATCCCTTGCGGCCTGATAATTCACTTAAATTTTTTGACATTCTTATTTAGACAAATTTTAAATTATGCAAGATTAATACATCATTACGAATTTGACTAAATTTTTTTTGTCAACCGGTGTCTAAAAAATTCATAAAATAATCTGACATTTTTTCTGATATATTTTTAATTTTTTTAAAAATTATTTAATATTGGCCACAAATAGTGAAGATCAGCTATCACTTTAAAAAACGAGGCGCATCCGAAAAGCCATATGAGTAGGAAACTAAACAGAAAAAAAATGGAATTAAAAATTAACTTTATCGCTATTTTGGTAGCCGTGGTGGCCAATTTTATTCTCGGATTTATTTGGTACACCCCACTTTTTGGAAAAGCATGGGGAAAAGAAATGGGCTATGACCCAAATGAAAAACCCGATAATTCTGTAATGATGAAAGGAATGCTTTTTATGATTATCGGCAACTTTTTGTTTGCATGGGTATTGGCTCACAATATGTGGGCTTGGTCATTTGTGCCCGAGGTTAAAAATATAGGACCACTAACCAGTGCCATTAATGCGGCAATTTTTACCTGGCTGGGCTTTTATCTTCCAGGAGAATTAGGCGCCACTGTTTGGGAGAAAAAATCATGGAAACTATTCAGTATCAATTCCGGCTATCAACTTGCTTCATTGCTTGTAGTGGCTTTTATTCTTGCTTTCTGGAATTAAGATTTGTATAAATAATTAATTTCCCTTTTTTTCAAAAAAAACCTTGCTCGGAAATTGGTGAAAATTAAATTTTTCTCAGCAGATCTCAATTTTCACCAATTTTCCAAAAGGGTGGGGAAAATTTGTCACCTCCCTTTGGGTTGAAACCTCACGATGTACGCTTCAAAATATTTGAAAAAAGCCAGCTACTTTTAGTGTGAGTCTTCATAAAAAAATCTATTCAAAAAATAATTAACCCAATTTTTGACTTTACAAATATTACTTATCTTTGTTTAAAGTTTAAAAAAAATGGAAGGACGCATTATCAATATTGATTCCGAAATTTTAGGAGGAACCCCAGTGTTTTTTGGCACCCGTGTTCCAATTAAAAATTTATTCGACTGCCTAGAATCTGGTAAATCAATTGATTATTTTTTGGATGACTTCGACGGTGTACAAAGAGAACAAGTAATAAAAATACTTGAGATGTCACATAAACTTATTGAAAATTCATCAAACATTTTAAATGAAAATTTTGCTTGATGAATGCGTAACTAAGCATTTAAAACCCTACCTAATTGGCCATGATGTCCTTACAGTTAGAGAAATGCAGTGGGGAGGTATCAAAAATGGAAAACTCATGTCCTTGTGTGTTTTACATAACTTTGATATGTTGCTAACCATTGATAAAAACATTCAATTCCAACAAGCAATTGAAAAATATCCATTAATAATTATAATTTTGAATTGTTTCTCCAGTAATCTTGAAGAGCTTTTGAAATTTTTGCCTTCGTTCAACAATCAGATTGGAGAATTTGAGAAATATAAAGCCTACTTTATTAAGAAATAATCACTTTTTATATTTTACCTATATATCCCCACAAACATTTCCCCATCCGTATTTATTGATGCCCTATACATCCCTTCCGAATTAAAAGGTAATTCAATATTTCCCTTAATATCTATTGCTACCAATCCTCCTTCTCCTTCAATTTTTACAAGTTTATCATATACTACCAAATCACAGGCCTGTTTTAAACTAAACCCTTTATATTCCATAAGGCAAGAAATATCATAAGCCACCACGCTGCGAATAAATAATTCGCCATGGCCTGTACAACTTATGGCGCAGGTTTTATTGTTGGCATACGTTCCGGCTCCTATAATCGGGCTATCGCCAACTCTACCAAATTTTTTATTGGTCATACCACCGGTGCTGGTAGCTGCGGCTAAATTTCCTTTGGCATCCAATGCTACAGCCCCAACGGTTCCTAATTTTTTATTTTCAACATTTACCGAATGATCCAAACTAAAATCTTCGCTATTTTTTAAACTTTGCCATTGATTATACCGAAGCTGAACAAAAAAATAATCATCATCAGCCGATTCAATATGTCGTAATTTGGCAAATTCCATAGCTCCTTCGGCTGTTAAAAAAACATGTTCCGATTGTTCCATTACCGCTCTTGCTAATTTTACAGGGTTCATAATATTTTGCACACACGACACCGCTCCGGCCTTTAAATATTGACCTTCCATAATGGAAGCATCCATTTCGTGTTTACCATCTGCATTAAAAACCGAGCCTTTGCCGGCATTAAATAAATCACAATTTTCCAGATAAACAACACTGGTTGCCACTGCATCAAGACTGCTGCCGCCCTGTTTCAAAATTTCAAAACCTGACTTAACGGCTTCTTTTAAGGCATAGATATATTCAGCTTCTAATTCTGCGCTAAGATTTTTTTTCAGTATTGTTCCTGCACCACCGTGAATGGCAATAGCTATGGGGTTGTTCATTTTGTTTGCAAAGGTAGTTTAAAGGTTATTTTTTAATGTGACATAATTATTATACATAAAAGAAACCTTAGGTGTGCTTTATTGCGTCTTTAAGTCAATAAGTAGTCTTAAATTTGCAGAATCCAGAATGATGAGATATTTTTTAATTTTATTTTTAATTTTAACAGGAAATTTTGCCAACAGCCAAAATACTGAATACCACCCAAGCATAGGATGGGGCTATGTAAAAAGCCAGAACCTGACCATGATAGACGGAATGTGGTACAATACCGAATTTGCAGCCGAAAGCGGATATGATTATATTTTTATAATGAATCATAAGTTAGATTCGGCCATGGCTTCCATTCAGGTATTCAACCTGCAGGATGAAAATATCAAATCACGAACATCAGATACTTCCATTCAAATTATTGATTTACCATTTTTTGTAAATGAATCGGGCGTTTACCGTGTCTTTTTCGGAATAAATGATAAAAAAGGAGGAGTTAAGGAACACGATGTTCAATTTATGTTGGTGAGGAGAAAGAAGGTTTAGGGAAGATAATTAAGTTCACCGATTTCAGTCAAGGTCAAAAATAATCAATATTCAATGTTCAATGACCAATGTTTATTTGGGTTGCTCGGCCTTGATTTGTATCCTCACGAATCAAAAACATAACCCAAGGCATTCCGATTTGTGAAGGACACGAATCAGGGCTAAGACAAATGAAAATTACAGAATACCTACAAAATATTTTCAAAACTGGGCGAAATACTATAGAGAATGACAGGATTATACTTATTGCAAAAATGAGAAAACTATATACGTTTCTTGAGACAGATTTTAGTTACATTTATTCTCTTGTCAAAGAAACTGACAATCATCCTGGTGAACCTAAATACTATATCAATAAATACACAAACCTACAATCACAGCGACAAATTGAAATAATACTTCATCGTAACTCTACACTTCTTCATTTTTACTTAAAACGCTTACAGAACAACCTTGAACCATCATACGCAGAAAATGTTAATTGTTTCGCTTTTTACGAGATTGACATTTATAACGGAACTGATAATAACGATAGACACCATCCATATTTACCTCCCGACTACGAATTTGGTAATGTTAAAGTAGGACTTGAAATTTTAAAAACAATCCCAAATATTCTGAATGGCTCTGAATGGTTTGACAGAAACAAACTGGATAAAATTTACCTTGAAACAAAGGGTTATAAATCAGGACATTCGGACAGTTGGATTTTCACAACTATTAAAAAGATTTTTTCGTTTTTGGTGAATGAATATAATTTTAAAATCATTTACGATTACGACAAACTAAGACCATTTGAACAAGACCTTGGAGGAAGTTTAGTTTATAGCAACGAAAATATCACAGTTGGCTTTTCTGTAGATATTCGAGACGCAGATTTTTCATTATATCTTCTTGACACAAAAAATTACAACATTGACACTTTTTGGCAAATAGGTGAGCAGATAGGTTATGGTGGGACAACAGAAAAAGACTTAATGCATGCAAGGAAACAACTTGATGAAAAAATTAAGAACTACCACCGCTAAAAGCTAATGCTTCTTTGCATTAAAAAAATAGACAATGACGCCTTATATTGCACGAAAGCTTTAGTCGTTTTTTCAGCTTCTTTTTCTATTATTTTAACAAAAATTTAAAGCAACCTCTCAATAAAAAACCTAAAGAAAAAAATCAAAGCTATCCCCCCTCAATCCTAACCTTAAAGTTTCCAA
>CAYHCM010000041.1:0-21311 GCA_964355045.1 uncultured Chitinophaga sp.
TGGGGATTGTGTTTCAGCAGTGGAATGGGGGCTATTGATACCATTGCCAAATTATTAAAACCCGGCGATGAAGTTATTTCTACCAATGATTTGTATGGCGGCTCTTACCGTATTTTTACAAAGGTTTTTGAAAATTATGGCATCAAATTTCACTTTACGGATTTGGGTAATTCGGAGAATTTTGCGAAGCTGATAAACCCTAAAACCAAAATGGTGTGGATGGAAACTCCCACCAATCCAATGCTTACTATCATTGATATTGAAGCTATCACCAAAATTGCAAAAGCAAATAACATACTCTCGGTGGTTGATAATACGTTTGCCTCGCCTTTTTTACAAAACCCTTTGGATATGGGCGCTGATTTGGTAATGCACAGTGTTACAAAATATATCAACGGGCATTCGGATGTGGTAATGGGAGCGATTGTTGGAAAGGATGATGCATTGCTTGAACAATTATCTTTTTTTCAAAATGCCTGCGGGGCTGTTCCCGGCCCTCAAGATTGTTTTTTGGTATTAAGAGGAATAAAAACCCTTCATTTGCGAATGGAACGCCATTGCGAAAACGGACGGAAAATAGCCGAATTTTTAAGAAATCATCCCAAGGTGGAGAAAGTGTATTGGCCCGGATTTACCGATCATCCCAATCATAATATTGCCAAAAAACAAATGAAAGATTTTGGGGGCATGATGTCGTTTACTTTAAAAAGCGATTCGATAGAAGATGCACATAAATTTTTATCAACCACCAAATTATTTTCTCTGGCTGAGTCCTTGGGCGGTGTAGAATCCCTGTGCGGTCATCCTGCGAGTATGACTCATGCCTCAATTCCCAGGGAAGAACGTTTAAAATCGGGATTGGTTGATTCTCTAATCCGCCTCAGTGTGGGGATTGAAGATGTGGAAGATTTGATGGAGGATATAAATCAGGCGTTGTAAGTAAAATATAAGTTCACGCAAAGTCGCAGAGGCGCAAAGAAATTCTAATAAAAAATCAGAAATGCAATTTATTTCAAATCAACTTTGCGCCTTTGCGAGACCAAAATCTAAAATCGTAAATCTAAAATCGTAAATCGTAAATAGAATGCTTCTATTAGCCATCGCTGCCGCTCCAGTTATTTTTCTGCTCTTTTGGTTTTACCTTAAAGACAAATTTAATAAAGAACCTTTGCGCATGTTGTTCTTTGCCTTTTTGGGAGGTTGCGTCAGTATTTTTCCGGCCATATTATTTGAAGGATTATGGCAACATTATGGTTTTAATCAAAATGGAGATAATTTATATCTGGCATTTTATGCTTTTATAGTGGTTGGGTTTAGCGAGGAGATAAGCAAATATTTTTTTGTAAGACGAATTATGAAAAAATCGTATGTGGACGAACCTTACGACGGCATTTTATACAGCGTGATGGTTTCGCTCGGTTTTGCGTTTATCGAAAATATTTTTTATGTTTATGAAAACGGAACCAGTGTCGGAATAATGAGGGCTTTTACAGCCGTCCCTGCTCATGCCACCTTTGCCGTGGTAATGGGATATTTTTTAAGCAAAGCCAAATTTAATGGAAATTATTTTTTTAATACCCTGCTTGGAATTGGCGGTGCTGTCATTTTGCACGGATCGTATGATTATTTTTTATTTATTAAAAACATTCCGCTCATTCAATTGGGCGCCATTGTTTCGTTGATAATTGGTATATGGCTCTCCCGAATTGCCATCCGAATTCATAATGAAAGTTCACCGTTTCGGACTATATGAACCAGGCTGAACTGAAAGCATTGTTGGATGAAAAGGTAATTCAATACAACCATTCTTCTTTTTTACAAAACGACCCGTTGGGAATTCCGCATCGGTTTTCATTAAAACAAGATATTGAAATTTCCGCTTTTTTTGCAGCCATATTAGCTTGGGGAAATAGAAAATCCATTATTAATAATTGCAATAAATTACTGCATTTAATGGATGAATCGCCCTATGATTTTATTAAAAACCATTCTCCGATTGAACTTAAAAAATTTGAAAAATTTGTTCACCGAACCTTTAACAGCACTGATTTTCTTTTTATGATTGAAGCCTTTAAAGGTTTTTATAAAGAACATCAGTCTTTGGAAATTTTTTTTAAACCAAATGCCTATGATAAAACAGTAAAATCGGGATTGGAAAATTTTCATACTGCCTGTTTTTCCTTACCGTTTGCGCCATTGCGAAGCAAAAAACATATTGCCACCCCATCAAAAAAATCTGCGTGTAAACGCCTGAATATGTATTTGCGGTGGATGGTGCGGTATGATGATAAAGGAGTTGACTTTGGAATTTGGAAAACCATAAAACCATCGCAATTAATCTGCCCTTTGGATGTGCATGTGCTTAGAGTTGCCAATCATTTGGGGTTATTAAATACGGATAAAAGCAATTGGGAAACGGCTGAACACTTAACTTCAAAGCTTCGTAAATTTGATACGGATGACCCGGTAAAGTATGATTTTGCATTATTTGGGATGGGCTTGGAGAAATGGAGAGAGAAAAAATAAACACGGAGACACAGAGAAAACCGAGTTTCACAGAGTAAAATAGAAAAAATATTTTAAGAATTAATTTTCCTTAGAGTTTCATCTTTTCCTTTTGTCTCCGTGTTATCCATCAGTTATTTTATCTCCGTGTTCCTTCGTGGTCTCCGTGTCTCCGTGTTTCCTTTTCTCTGTGTTTCTCCATTTCTCCGTGTCTCCGTGTTTCCTTGTTTTCATTTGTATTACTTTTGCACCCAATGAACACCGCCGCTATTATTCCCGCCCGTTATGCCTCCACCCGTTTCCCGGGTAAACCTTTGGCTTTGATTAATGGGTTTAGCATGATTCAGAGGGTCTATAATCAGGCCATGGCTAGTGGTTTGGATTATGTGGCTGTGGCTACAGATGACAGCCGTATTTATGATTATGTAAAGGCATTTGGTGGCGAAGTAATTATGACTTCTGAAAATTGCATAAACGGTACCGAACGAATAGCCGAAGCCTTGGCTCATCTGGAATCGAAACCTGAAATAATTATAAATATTCAGGGTGATGAACCATTTATTTTGCCCCAACAAATTAATTTGGTGGTAAAGGCCCTTCAAGACCCCGGAACAGGAATTGCCACTTTAAAAAAACGAATAGATACATCTCATGAATTGAATGACCCAAATGTTGTAAAAGTAGTAACTGACAGGGATGATTTTGCCTTGTATTTCAGCCGCAGCCCAATTCCCTGCAAACGCGATAATAAAGAAACATGGCCTGATTTTCCGGTTTACTTTAAGCATTTGGGAATTTATGGCTACAAAACCAATATCCTTTTGGATATAGTACGATTGCCCGAAACTTCCTTGCAAAAAATGGAAAATTTGGAACAATTGTGTTGGCTGGAACATGGTTTTTTAATAAAAGTTTTGGAAACAGATTTTCAAAGTATAGCTATTGATACGCCTGAGGATTTAGTGAAGGCCGAGGAATGGCTTAGTAAAAAGGACTAAATATTGAAGGAAGTTAAACAACATATACATATTACCAAACGTTAAATAAATAAATATAAATTATGAAGTCAAATTATCTATTTCTCTTTGCTTTTATTGGTAGCTTACTTATTAGCTCCTGTGCTAAAAACATTGTACTAAATTATACCGACCCATCACCGCTTTCCGGTAAAATAGTTATCAGGCCAACTTCGCCGGTATATGCCAATTTTGTCATAAATGATTCGTTATTTGTAAAATATAAATATGTAAAAAGTATCACCATAAATAATGTACCGAGAGGAAATAATTCCATCCATTTTTCTGGGGATTCTTATAACTTAAAAGAAGCTTTGGATTATAAAGCCGAGATTGAGGTGTTGACCGGAACGACTAAAACAGAACTTATAACCACACCCCCGCAGAGCAACGGGTATTGGTTATACAAATCAACTTCCGTATTTGTAATGATTGGTTATTTGGTTTGGCTGTTTTATTTGCCATAAGAAATTTATTTATAATTTCTAAACCAACTGCTAATTTTCAATTGAATTACCCCAAGAAATGCTTCTTTAATAATTCCCTTGCTCATTTTACTTTCGCCGGCGGTTCGGTCGGTAAAGATGATGGCAATTTCTTTTAAATTAAAACCATATTTGATGGCTGTAAATTTCATTTCGATTTGAAAAGCATAGCCTTTAAAATGAATTTTGTCGAGGTCTATTTTTTCCAATACTTTCCGTTTGTAACAAACAAACCCTGCGGTAGTATCCATCACATCCATCCCGGTGATGAACCGAACATACATGCTGGCAAAATAACTAAGCAATACCCTGCTGATTGGCCAATTCACCACATTTACCAAATGGTTTACATATCGTGAACCAACGGATAAATCTGCTCCTTCTTCGCCACAAGCCATTTGAAGTCTTGCAAGGTCATCAGGATTATGACTAAAATCGCAATCCATTTCGCAGATATAATCATATCCTTTGGCCAAACACCATTTAAAGCCTGCAATATAAGCCGTTCCCAACCCGAGTTTTCCTTCACGTTCAATGATGTGAAGTTTTCCTGAAAATTCAGATTGTAATTTCTTGACAATAGCACCTGTTCCATCAGGCGAGCCGTCATCAATTACCAAAATATCGAAGGGCATAACCAATGAAAATACCTTGCGCACCATGAGTTCCATATTCTCACGTTCATTGTAGGTAGGTATGATGACTATGTTTTTCAATCTGGTTTTGTTGGACTTATTGTGGTTTATTATTATCAATATTCAATTTTCCGTCAGGGTATTGGGAATTGATCATTGAACATTAGTTTTTATTATGAATTTGCTTTTTTATGATCTGCTAAAAATTGTGCAAGTCCTATATCAGTTAACGGATGTTTTAGCAATCCAAGTATGGCCGATAGCGGACAAGTTACCACATCGGCTCCTGCTTCGGCACATTTTACAATATGCAACGAGCTGCGAATACTGGCTGCCAATATTTCGGTATCATATCCCAGTATGCTGTAAATATTTGCAATTTGATGAATCAATTCAACACCATCCCAATTCATATCATCAATGCGGCCAATAAAAGGTGAAAGGTAAGTAGCACCTGCTTTGGCAGCTAAAATAGCCTGTCCGGCTGAAAAAACCAAGGTACAATTGGTACGAATTCCTTTGTTTGAAAAATATTTGATAGCCTTAATACCATCTTTAATCATCGGCACTTTCACCACAATTTTCGAATCAATTTTTGCCAACTCCTCCCCTTCTTTTATTATTCCTTCATAATCGGTAGCAATTACTTCGGCACTTACATTGTCATCCACAATATCGCAAATGGCTTTGTAATGATTCAGAATATTTTCGGAACCGGTAATTCCTTCCTTGGCCATTAGCGAAGGGTTTGTGGTTACTCCATCTAATACGCCCAAATCCTGAGCTTCGCGAATTTGATCAAGGTTGGCTGTGTCAATAAAAAATTTCATTTATTTAAGTTTAAAATAAGGTGCAAATTTAAGTGGGAATAGATGGTATGAAAGAACTAATTTTAAACAAAGTATAAACCTATAAATTATTATTGCTCCATTCGTAATTTTTAATTCGTAATTAAATTACTGAAACCTCCCCACCACACCTAAAGGCAAATCCAATCCTGATTTTGCAGAAAGAACCAATTCGCCTATTTCCAAATTTTTAATATTTTTAAAATTACTTTCCAAAAGGTTTTTAACAATAAGACTGCTGAAACCTAAGGAATATGAATTCAAAATCAGGAACCGATGCTCAGGATGAAGGATTTTACTTAAAGTTTTTAAAAGCTTATCAATCATTTCTTCCAGTTTCCAGCGTTCACCATTGGCACCAATGCCATAAGCCGGAGGATCCAAAATAATTCCGTTATAAAAATTACCCCGTTTGGCTTCCCGCTCCGCAAATTTCATGGCATCTTCCACCACCCACCGTATATCTTTTAGTTTTGATAAATTTTGATTATCGCTGGCCCAATTAATCACTTGCTTTACCGAGTCTACATGGGTTACATCCGCTCCGGCAGCTTTGGCTGCTAGGCTTGCACCGCCTGTATATGCAAAAAGGTTTAATATTTTAGGAAGCCTTACATCGGCCTTATACCCATTGATGGTTTTAAAAATATATTCCCAATTTTCAGCCTGTTCAGGAAAAATTCCAACATGTTTAAAACTGGTTAATGCCAATTTAAATTTCAACTCGGCATCAGGCAAATAATATGAAATATGCCAGGGTTCTTTTACACCCTGTTTTTTTATCCATTCGCCTTTGTGGCTGTCGGTTGATTTAAAAACGATGTCGGCTTTTTTTTGCCATTCCTGTTCGCTCAGTGCTTTTTTCCAAACGGCTTGCGGTTCAGGTCGTCGGAGGGTGTATTGCCCAAACTGTTCCAGTTTTTCAAAATCACCACAGTCTATGAGGCTGTATTCTTTCCATAGTTTTGGGGTAAATATTTTTATCATTAAATTTACTGCTTATTCCTTATAAATATTTTTGCGTGGGTTTATTCGAGTATCATATAGATTTATAATTTCAATCGTGTTGTTAACTATTCTATAATAAAGCCGATTGTGTTTAGTTATTAGAAAGGTTCGAACATTTTTTCTTTTTTTCGAAATTGAACCTATAAACGGTTGTTCGGATAGTTTATCAAGTCTTAAATCTACTTTTGCTAAAAAATCTTCCGCCACCTTATATCCCCAGTTTAATTCAAGATAAGTTAAACGATTTATTATTTTATTTAAGAATCTTTTCTTGATTACTATTTTGTACGCCATTTACTGGTAGCATTTTTGAATTCTTCTAATGAAACCGTTTCAAATCCAAATGGCTCATTAATTAATTCAATTAATTCGTTTAAATCTTCATTAGACAAATCATCGGTAAAATCATTTTTTCCTTCATGTGTAAAAAAATCATAATCCGCTTTAAGCAATTTCAAAAGGTTCTCATCCTCTGTTAGATTGATTTTATCTATTAATTCCTGCTTGAGTTCTGTTATCATTGTTCAATTTTTTATCAAAATTAGTAATTTAAATCATTTACTTGAAATAAAAATTCCAATTAAACGAAGAGTAAAAAGATTTTCCCTTAAAATTTGTAATAGCTTTTCCCTGTCTTTCATACAAGTTTGTTTTTATCTGTAGGGCTAGTGTATCGCGGCTCCAATTGTTTTCTATAGTTTGTTCAATATAAAATTTCGTACCCTTTATATCCTTTATTTTTCCAATAATTAATTTGATATGTCCCCATGGTATTCGTAAGATTGATGGGTCAAAATTATTTAGATCTAATGAAAGTAATTCGTCCCCAAGTTCGGGACTTTTTTCGATTTTCAAATCGTCCCCAACTTGAGGACGATTTGAAAAATAAGTATAAAACAATCGGCAATATTTAAGATTAGTAAATGAAAATCCACCCATTTCAGGAAATTCTGATTGTAAATCTTTGGATAAGGTTTGTAAAAAATTTGTACCCCAGGCGGTTTGTTTCTCTGCAATCATTTTACCTAAATCCCAATAAAACTCAATCAAGGTAGAGTTAACAGCAATGGCAGCCTTAATTTGAGTAGAACGGATTTTAGACTTTAGCTCAATGAGCCATGTTTTATAATCCGGATTTGAAAAATTCAGTTCGTTCATGTTTTATTAATTTAACATCACTTCAACACCACCACATCCTCATCCCCAAAACTCCCTTTCCCTGCAAACTTTAATAAAATCCTTGCAAGTGTAGCAATGTCTTTTTCACAATAGGTTTTTATGCGTTCCAATCCATCTGTTTCATTGTAATAAACGCCAAAAACCTGGCTCCCATCCATATTATCCTTCGGGGAAGGAATATTAAAAACTGCAGCTAATAAATCCAAAGAGGTAAAACTTTTAAAATCCCCAAACTTCCATAAATCCATGGTATCAATGTGACTTACTTCCCAAGGTTTTTTGCCCGCTAAATCTAAAATATAGGGTAAAGACAGTTCGTTTATTAAAATCCTTCTACCGAGGTATGGAAAGTCAAACTCTTTGCCATTGTGGGCACACAGGCATTTGCCTGTATCGGAATAGCGATTGTTTAATAAATCTGAAAATTCGGTTAACAATATTTTTTCATCATGCCCATAAAACGATTTTACCCTGAACGACCATCCGTTTCCATTTCGGCTTAAAAACCCGGCAGAAATACAAATTATTTTTCCAAACTCGGCATAAATGCCGGCGCGGTTATAAAGCTCTTTAGGTGTTTCCTGATTTTTGGTTAAATACTTAGCTTTCTTATCCCATAATGCTTTCCAGCGTTCATCTAATTCATTGTAGTTGCTGAATTGTGGAATAGTTTCTAAGTCTATAAATAGAATATTTTCAATTTTTAGTTGATCGAGCATAGATTGAATTACGAATTAAAAATTACGAATTTAGAATTAAATAATCTAAGTCAAAAAGAAATCGTAAATCTAAAATCGAAAATATAAAATCGAAAATATGGCTACCAGCTTCCTCCTGCACCGCCGCCACCTGACGAACCACCGCCAAAGCCTCCGCTCCAGCCTCCTCCTCCGCCACCACCGCCAAATCCCCCCAACATTCCTCCCCACATCATTGGGCCTAATAATCCTCCACTCCCATAGGTTTTAGAGCCGGGTCCCGAATTTCGACCCATAAAACTGATTATTAAAACAACGATAAGAATTATTAGCCAAACAGGAAATTTCCCTTTTGGCGCTTTTTCGGTATTTTTATATTCGCCTTTGGAGCGGGCTATAATTTCATCAATAGCAGCATCTATTCCAATTCCAAATTTTCGTTCTCTAAAAGTCGGTGCAAGGGTATTTCGGATTAAACTTCCTTCAACTCCATCCGGTAAAAAACCCTCAGCTCCCTTGCCTGTAATAAATTGAATTTTGCGTTTGGCAGGGTCATCATTTTCATATGCTATTAAAAGCAATACACCATTGTCCTTACCTGCCGTTCCTATTCCCCAGGTATTATAAATTTTTAAGCCAACATCAAATGCTTCTTCTCCATTTAACGTTTCAATTGTATAGATTACAATATCGGTTGAAGTGCTGTCCCAATATTTTTGTAATTTATAATTAAGTGCGTTTTCCTCATCCAGACTTAACAGATTGGCATAATCATTTACAAAACGGGTGTTTCCCTCAGGTTTTTTAGGTACATCAAAGGCCAGAACTTGTCCTGCTGTAAAATACAGAAGAAATACAGTAAAAATTTTAACTATAACTGATTTCATCTGAAAGCTCGTTTGTGTCATTATCTGATTTTGGAAAGTGGATTTTAAGTCGTTGTCCAGCTTCTTTGAGGCCGGCGGCTATTCCATCCACCATGTGTCCATGTTTAAATTGCTCGGTCATTTTTGCCAAAGTGGAATCCCAAAAATCAGGTTCTACTTTTTCATTGATTCCTTTATCACCATAGATAGCTACTTGCTTATCGTCAATCGAAACATAAATAATAACCCCGTTGTGCAAATCGGTAGCATCCATCTTTAAGTGATGAAAAAGGTTTTTGGCTTTTAATAAGGGGTCGGTTTTGCAATAACGGTCAATCTGAACCCGTATTTCACCCGAAGTACCGTTTTCGGCTTCGGCCACAGCAGTGGTTATTTGTAATTCTTCCTCTTTGGAAAATGGACGCCAGAACATTAAAATTTTATTTTAGGAGCGTCTTCCGAACCTTTATCTGATTCAAAAAATTCTCTTTTATCAAATCCTAAAAGTTTGGCAAATATTAAGGTAGGGAATCTTCTGATGGATTTATTATACGTTCCAACTACGCCATTATATCGTTCGCGAACCACTGAAATTCTATTTTCAGTTCCGGCTATTTCATCCTGAAATTTTAAAAAAGCTTCGGTAGAACGAATAGTAGGATAGGCTTCAAACGTTAATTTAATGGAACTTGCGCTGGCCTGAACTTTTTGTAAAAGCAAATTCAATTCAGCCGGAGATTTAGCAGTAGCCATAGCTTCTTTGGCCTCTGTAATTCCCGCTCTTGCGTTGGTTACAGCGGTCAATATATCTTTTTCATTGGCTGCGGCACCTTTTACTGTTTCCATAAGATTAATAATAACATCTGCCCGTCTTTGATATTGGGTTTGAACATTTCCCCATTCTTTGTCCACTTCCACTTGTTTGTCAACAAGTCCATTGTAAGAGCTACAACCTCCTAAAAAAATAATACCTAAAACTACTAATGCGATAATCCAATTGCGTTTCATTTTTTTCTGTTTTTAAAATTTATGGTGCAAAGGAAGAATAAAGCAAACTGATTTTACAAAAAATTTGTTAAATCTTTAAAAATTTCGGTTTAATATTTTGCCACTAATGCTCTAAGGCACGAAATGACACTAAAGCATTTTTGTGAAACTTTGTGTTTTTGTGTTTTAGTGGCAACAGAAACATTTCTTTAAGTTAATTTTGCCAACCTTAAATAAAAATAAAAATAAATTACTTATGAAACCGTCGTTAGTAAAAGGAACCCGCGATTTTGGACCGGCAGTTATGCAGCGGCGGAAACATATATTTAATACTATAGAAACAGTTTTTAAAAAATATGGCTTTATGCCTTTGGAAACGCCGGCCATGGAGCAGTTGGAAACACTTACCGGAAAATATGGCGACGAAGGGGATAAATTACTTTTTAAAATTTTAAACTCCGGAGATTTCGCTGCAAATGCAGATGATGAAGTCTGGAAATTAAAAGCTTCCAATAAACTCGTTTCACAAATTTCAGAAAAAGGGTTGCGTTATGATTTAACAGTTCCTTTGGCACGTTACGTAGCAATGAACCGAAATGAAATTACATTTCCCTTTAAACGCTACCAAATGCAACCTGTTTGGAGAGCCGACCGACCGCAACGTGGCCGCTACCGTGAATTTTGGCAATGCGATGCAGATATCATTGGTTCGGATAGTTTGATGAATGAGGCGGATTTGTTGTGTATATCTATTGAGATTTTTAATACACTTGGAATCGAAATTTCAATTTTAATAAACAATAGAAAAATTTTAAAAGCCATTGCTTCTAAATTTAATATTGAAGATAAGTTCAATGCGTTTGTTATCATTATTGATAAATTGGACAAGGCAGGATTTGAAACTCTTTTGCCTGAATTTGAGGCTTTGGGTTTAAAATTAAATCAAATATTAGAATTACAAAACCTACTTGCTGTAATTCCTATTAATGAGAATTCGATTAATTCAATTCAAGAAAAATTAAAAGGAAATGAGAAGTCTGAAAAAGGCTGTGCTGAATTGAAAGAAATATTAAATTTTATAGAGCATACAGGAATAACCAATTCAATTAATATTGACCTTTCTTTAGCCCGCGGCCTCGATTACTACACCGGCTGTATTATTGAAATTAAAGCAAACGATATAAAAATGGGAAGTATTGCAGGTGGCGGACGCTACGATAATTTAACAGGCGTGTTTGGTTTGCCGGGCGTTTCAGGGGTTGGTATTTCATTTGGTATTGATCGGATTTATGATGTGATGGATGAATTGAATTTGTTTTCAAATATTGAACAAACGGAAGTAAAAGCGATGTTTTGCCATTTAGATGAAAACGGAAGAAATTATAATTATGCTTTAGCAAATGAAATCAGGAAGGAAGGGATTTCTGTCGAGGTTTTTCCGGATATTAAAAAATTGCCCAAACAATTTGATTATGCCGAAAAGAAAGGGATTCCGATGGTGATAATTACAGGGGATGATGAAATTACCTCGGGGCAATTAAGTTATAAAAATTTGGTGACGAAGGAACAGGGGAAGGTTAAGAGGAATGAACTTAAAAGCTTTTTGAGAATATGAAAAACCCCTATTGTTAATTTTATTTTAGTGAAAAAAATCCCCCTAACCCCCTTTATAAGGGGGAATCACACCCGAAAATTTTGTTTGAAAAAGTATTATTTTGTAAAGCTGAATATTCCCGGAAAATTAAATCCCAAATCCTAAAATCCCAAATAACAAAATCCAAAACCCAAATTCCAAATCCAGAACTCAAATTTCATCCGCCTAAGGCGGATCCATTTTCCATTTTCAAACCCAAATTTCCAATTTCAATTTTCAAATATTTGACCACAAAATTTCCACATATCACTGAACTAATAGTTGCAGAAGACGAGCACATCGTGGCTATTAATAAACCTGCGTTTTTATCAACTTTGGATGAGCGGGATGAAACTAAAAAATCCTTATTGGGTATGGCTCGCAAGCAATGGCCGGATATTCAGGTGTGCCACAGGCTTGATAAGGAAACTTCCGGAATTATTTTATTTGCCAAAACCAACGAGGTATATCGCGAAATGGCTAAACAATTTGAACATCGCAAAATTACCAAATGGTACCACGCTATTGCCGAAGGTTGCCATCATTTTGATCAATTGGAAATTGACAAACCTTTAAAAATAAATACGAAAGGCTACGCAAAAATTGATTTCAGAGAAGGTAAAGAATCATTAACGCTTGTTAATACTTTGGAAATTTTCAGACATTTTACATTGTTGCAATGCTATCCTTTTACCGGAAGATTACATCAAATTCGAGTTCATTTAAAATCACAAAATGCCCCACTGGCAGCGGATTTACAATATGGAGGAACTATGCCCATGTTATCAAAAATAAAACGAAAATTTTCATTGGGAAAAGATGTGGACGAACACCCTATGATGAACCGTGTGGCCTTGCATGCCCGAAGCCTACATTTTGAATTGTATGATAAAAAATATGAACTGGAGGCTGAATATCCGAAAGATTTTGGAACATTTTTAAAATTGCTTTATAAATATGATACTATGTAAATGTTGAATTTTGAATTATGAATGTTGAATGAAAAAAATTGTAGTTTTATTTAGTCTGTTATTCTTGTTTGCAAATATTTGCGAAGCACAGGAATATAAGCATCAGGAAAAAGCAATTAAATATTTAAAACACCATAATTTTAGAAAATTACACAAACAATTTGACAAAAATCTCAAAAAGGATGTTTCGGTTCATTTTCTAAAAAAGGGTTGGATTGAACTTGAAAAAGAATTCGGGGAATATAAATCGCATGGCAAAACAGAACTTGTTAAGGGAAAAGAATCATTGCTTTACGTAACATTAGTTTATTTTGAAGAGGGTAGTTTAGTTTTAACAACTTCCTTAAATGAAAAGAAAAAATTAGATGGAATAACGCTTACACCTAAGCGCTACACCTTACCCGAATACGGCCAAAACCTGGTTTATAACAAGGAGGACATCACCATTATTTCAGGAAAATACAAATTACCGGGAGAAATTGTTTTGCCACTTAATCTATCAAAAAGAGTACCCCTCATAATTTTTGTTCATGGTTCGGGGGCTAATGACCGATATGAAGGCATTGGACCAATAATGGTTTTTAAAGATTTTTATCTCGGCCTGCTTACCAAAGGAATTGCATGTATGGTGTATGATAAACGCACATTGGTTTATAAAAAAGAATATGACAGTATGCAATACACCTTGTGGGACGAAACCATAGAGGATGCGATAAATGCTTTTAAACTTGCCAAAACCAGGCCGGAAATTGATACAAATCAAATCTATATTATTGGTCATAGTCAGGGAGGATATGCGCTACCGCTTATCTTAAAAAATTGTATTGGGGTAAAAGGAGGAATTTCGCTGGCTGGGTGTTCACGACCACTTGATGAGCTTATAGAATATCAATATAATTATCTGCTGAGATTGGATGGAAAAGTAAATTTGCCAGAAAAGTTATTTCTAAAAAAGGAAATGAAAAAAATAAAATTTGTACGAAGTGATAAACTCTTTACTTCAAAATCTGATTTAAAAATTTTAGGCTATTGGCCTACTGAGTTTTGGAAAAGCATAAAAAATTATAAACCGGTTGAAGTTTTAAAAACCCTTGAAATGCCGGTATTATTTTTACAAGGCGACCGGGATTATCAGGTAACCAACGATGATTTAAAACTTTGGAAAACCGGTTATTTAGAAAAACAAAATTGGTCGTTTATTTCATATCCCAAGCTTAATCATCTATTTATAGAAGGAGAAGGAAAGCCTGGCCCAAGTGAATACTGGAACGGAGGAAATATTCCGATGTATGTGATTGAGGATATTGCCGGATGGGTGAAAGGTCTGCAGTAGAAAATAATCAGGATTTGAAAATTGAAAATGGATCCGCCTTAGGCGGATGAAATTTGGACTCAGGCTAAAATAAATTTAGGTTTTCAATTATTTTTTTAAAAGTTATCGCATTTTCTTAGCTTTGTATTCGTAATAAATAACAAAATGAATCTACAATATTTATCAGATAGCAATGGTTTTACAACAGGTGTTTTTATTCCCATTCATGATTGGGACGAAATGCAAAAAGTATTACCTGATGAATTTAAAATTGAACAATCAATCCACTTGGAACAAATTGATATTGTAAAAAAAAGGATGGAAGCATATCATAATAATCCCACTCTCGCTATAGATTTTGATACCGCACTAGCAGAAATTGAAAACCAGTTGTAAAACCCTTTCAATTTTGCAACACGATATGACCAAACGCACACGGCTCTAGTGTCTGTTTTTCCATATATGATTCATTATACAATTTTAGAACAAACCGGAACTATTCTTATTCAAGCTGTTTTTCATACAAGCCTTGACCCGCAAAAATGGCAGAAGAGAATTCCGAAAAAATAGTTTGAAATTTGGTTTATTAAATTTAGATTTTAATTGGGATTTGGGATTTGGAGTTTGTTTTTTGAAATTTCTCTACCTAATCACATGCACTGTTCCATTCATCCGGTAATCCTTGTTCCTGAAATCTGTTAGAATGATGGTGTACATATACACGTCCATTTGAACTGGTTTGTTTTTGTAGGTCCCATCCCAACCGGCCAATTTATAATCGTTGGTTTGATAAATTTTTTCGCCCCAGCGGTTAAAAATTTTTAAATCAAAGGTTTTAATAGCTCCGGCACTTATGGTAAAATTATCATTATCGCCGTCATTGTTTGGTGAAAAGGCATTCGGTATATAGATAGTTGGGGCAAAATTGAAACAAATTTCGTTTGACCAACTTCTTTCGTTATTCCCGTCAATCTCCCTGCTTAAAATTCTATAACATTGCCTGTAGCCTTCAAGCCCATTTTTATAACTCATACTTTGAGGCAGGTTAAAGGAATCGTAGGGCTGAAAACCTCCCGACACATTACTAACATCGCGGTATAACACATATTTACTTACTCCATTTTTCCAACCCAAATAAGGGGTAAAATCCATTTTTACGGCATAAGGGTCTTCTGTTTTAGAACCCCAAAGCCAAACATTGGTATGAACATCTGTAGTTTTTTCAACAGCACACAAGTCATTTGCCTTTACTCTGTAATCAAACGAATTTTCATCCGTATTTAAAGGCTGTTCGGTAAAATTTAAATAATCATTTAACAAAATTAAATCCTTCCAAACTAATTCTCCGGTTTTTCGGTTTTGCAATTGGTAAACTCTGGGTATAGATTTAGAATTTACATTTTTCCAGTTAATTTCCATCCTGTCATCAGGCGTACCTACTGAAACTACAAGCAATTCAATTGAAAGTTTATCCAATATAATTTCTTTAAAAACAGAATCGCCAATACAACCAAATTCAGAAGTTTCTTTTACATTTAACCAGGCCGGTTCATTCTCAGTCCAATTTACAATTATGCTGTTGGTTCCGTTTCCATTAGCAATAATTCCATTATTTATTGACCACATGTAAGTGGAATTGTTAAATCCGCTGACAGAATAAACCCTGTTGATGTAATCAGGATCACATACGGTAGCGGGGCCAAATATTAAATTAGCGGTTGGCTTTGGATGTACTACAATTACCGAATCAACTAAATTTCCTCCACAACTATCTTTTGATATTTCTGTAACATCAAGGGTAAATGTTCCGGGAAATTTCCAGGCTACTTTAATTTTTTGGGTTCCCTGCCCCGAAATATTATTTGGATTGCCGTTTACCCTCCAAAAATATTTGCTCCCTGCAAATCCATTAAGGGTATAGGTTAATGAATCGGGTAACTGACATACATCAAAATCCCCATTAATTACCGAGGCATTTGGGGTAGGATTTATTATTACATCAAATTTAGCAGGCGGGCTTAAACACAACTTATTGTTGACACTATCCAAGGCTGATCGGGTGGCCGTTACAATTCCCAATCCGGCTTTTCCCCAGTCCACCTTTATGGCATTGGTATTGCCCGGTGGCACAAGCATTCCGCCGCTTATATTCCAAATAAAATTGGTTCCTTTTGAAGGGAAAAGATAATAGGAAACCCCTTTTTCGAACTCACACACCGACATTTTCCCTTTAGGTAACTCGGCATCAAGGATGTAACTCTTTTTTACAGAAAACGAGATAGGATTACTGGAGCATCCAAAACGATCGGTTTCAGTAACGGTAAGAGTACCCAAACCTGCATTGCCCCAATTAATAAAAACTTTAGGAGTACCATTTCCTGATGTAATAATTCCACCGCTTACAGTCCACTGAAAGGAGGAACCTGATAAACCCAGGGTGTTATATTCAATACCTTTGGCATTAGGACATATAGAGCCCGGGCCAAATATTACAGGCAATGGCTTACGCACATTTACTTTTTTATAAGCCGTATCGCTAATACATCCATTTGCGTTTGTCGTTATTACTTTTATAATCTGATTACCTATAAGCGGCCATGAAACCGAAATTGTATTATTATTATTAACCTCAATAGTCCCTGTTTTGATAAACCAATTAACAGTAAGGCCGGATGTGTAATTTGAAACTCCATAAATAACCGCATTACTGTTTAAACAAACCGTATCAACTCCTGCTAAAATAGGCAATGGAGGACTTGGATTAATGGTAACAAGATATTCTTTCCAATCGCCAAAGCATCCATATTGACTGATTTCCCGAAGCCGAACTTTGCCGGGAGTTGTACCTGTCCATTTTATTTTTACAGTTATACTTGTCCGTCCGCTAAGGATTATTCCATTGATAGCTTCCCATTCAATACTGGTTTTTAAAGCCAAATTATTGGCCGTATAATCGCCAATGGCATTCTGACATAATGAAGCGGGACCAGTAATGAAAGCATTGCTTACAAAAGGATTTACTTTTATCGAAAAATTGGCAGCATTAAATTTTCCCGGGCAGCCATCATCTTCTACCCTTACGGCAAATTGATAAGGCTTGGCATTAAATTGATCACAGGATGTTTGCCAACAAAATTCGGATACAATACTTCCTTTCCCTATTTTGGCAGATAAGGTAGCTTTCGGACCTTTCCATCCATTGGTTCCGGTAAAAATATCGCCGGAGGGAGTTAGTTTTAAATTGTCATTATCGGCGTCGGTTGATATTACATTAAAACATAATTTACTTCCGGCTTCAATCTCAAACGTTTTTCCCTTGTCACTTGTTATTGTGGGTTTTTTATTTGGGGGGCAATCAATAAAAATTATTTGCAAATCGAGCCGTGAGGTACTCAATTTTACCCCATTGCGGTATTCGGCAACCTCTATAGCTACCACATAATTTCCGGTTTGTTTGGTAAAATATTGGGTAAGTCCGTTAAAACGATCAACTGTGCAATAACCGGTAGCTCCGAAAGGTTTATTTTCATCATACCCCGAATTATAGATTACTGTTTGGGGATCAATTAATGTAGGGGGAGGATCAGGTTCAGAACCATTTCCGGTTGGGGCTCCGCCGGCCCAGGGTTTTACAAAATAATAAACAAGTGAATCACCATCAGGGTCTGTGGCTGTATTTAAAAAGGAGGTTGTATCATTGGCACACATATAAGGCGAAGGAACGCCTTTAAAAACAGGTGAGCTGTTTTTAACATTCGTTGGCGGAATTTTGCAGTAATAAGTTTGCCCCAAATCGGGCATTCCATCATTACCGGTTTTAAGATTATTTTGAATATTTCGACAACATCTAACAAACGTAAGCTCGTACCCTATTGTGGAAGGAATTACTTCAATAATTCCTTCATAAAATCCTTCTTCAATACATACACTTGGTTTAAACGGGCAATTGGTGGCTCCGGGTGGTGGAACTACTTTTTTTGAAATAAGATTAATGGTGGCGGTTTTAAATTTTGTTCTTTCGGTATTGCTGTGATAAATTCCTATTTTTATGGTTTTATCAAATTGCACTTCCGATTGCTGGCAATCGCGGTAAATGTTAAGAGTAAGCTTATAATTAAAATTTCCCTTTGAATTTTGACCAAGATATTGATAGCTCATAGACCCCCCAATAAGGTGAGTTGCATGTGCAAAATGGACAAGAAAAAGGCACGTAAAAAATATGAATATACTCCGAATCAAAGCTGCTATCAAATTTAACGCAAAATTCGTCATTTACGTTGCTTCTAAAAGAATTATTTTACAAACGAATGTTATTTATGTATTAAACTTTGGGCAAACGACAAAATATCAGGAAATATTGGAGAATATTCTTCCTTTATTTTAGTTTCGTTTTTTGAAATAAATATCGGTTTCATTCCGGCATTTTTTGCAAATTCCATATCGCTTCTACTATCCCCTATCATTACGGATGATATCAATTGAATTTCGGGAAAATCGTTTTTGGCCATCAAAGCCATTCCCGGTTTAGGTTTGCGGCAGGCACACCCGTCTTCTTTTAAATGCGGGCAATAATAAATTTTATCCGGTTGAAGATGTTCAGGAATAAGGGATAAAAAATGAGTATGAATATTTTCGATTGAATCCACCATTAAATCTTTGCCAATGCCCTGTTGATTGGTAACCACAAAAATCCGTTTGAATAATGGCCTTAAAATTTCAAAGGCAGGAATAACTTGAGGTAACAATTCAAATTCGCTGATTTGTTTTACATAATCGGCCACACGCAATTGATTAATTACTCCATCGCGATCAATAAAAAGCGCCGAATCCGGTTTAATTAAAAAGTTTCGGGAAATCATGGTTGGCTCTTTTATAATCGTCAGGAATCCCGATATCAATAAAATAATCGTCACAGATAAATCCCTTCATATCAATTTCTCCGGTTTTTAATTCCATAAAATCGGTCTCAATCGAAAAATTATCTTTCTCCGGAAAATGTTTGAATAATTCTTTCGACATTAAGTAAACCCCTGTATTGATAAGGCCTTCGGTTAAATCCGGTTTTTTTTCATTAAATTTTTTTATACTATTACCCATTACTTCTACTGTTCCATAGCGTGAAGGATTTTTAACAGGTTTTAAAGCTAATGAAAAAACAGATTTCGCACTTAAATGAAAATCTAAAAAAGCAGAATGATTTATTTTAAAAAAGGTATCGCCATTTAACACCAAACAGTTTTTGGTTTCTACCAAATCGAATGCTTTTTTTATAGCTCCACCGGTTCCTAACGGGTCGGTTTCTATGCTATAAACAACAGGAATATTTTTAAATTGTTTGCCAAAATGAGTTTCAATTATTTCATGCTTATACCCCGTACCTAATATAATTTTATTTGGATTAAAACCGGAAAGGTAATTTATAAGCCATTCCAAAAAAGGCTTTCCTGCTATCGAAGCCATGGGTTTTGGAATATCTTTTATAATGGATTTTAATCGTGTTCCAAATCCTCCGGCTAAAATTATAACGTCAGGAAATGGCTCCATTACATGCTATAAGTATAAAGTCCGCCGCTTGTAAATTCATAGCTTTCCACCCGCCCGTCAAAGGCTTTCATGGCTTCAATTACTTTAAAACGGGTATTGGCCGGGCAATAAAAAAAGATGAACCCTCCCCCACCCGCGCCTGATATTTTTCCACCATTAGAACCTGCCTTTAATGCAGCCGCATAAATGGCTTCTATTTCAGGATTGCTGATGCCTTTGGCTATTTGCTTTTTGTGTTCCCATCCAAAATGCAAAATCTCCCCAATTTCGTCTAACTTACCCATCAATATGGCTTCCTTCATCTTTATGGATTGTTCTTTCAGTTTATGAGTAGCTTCAATGGCATCAAAGGATTTATCTTTAATATTTTGGGATTGCTCAGTTATTATATTGCTCGAATTGCGGCTTGTTCCGGTATAAAACAATACCAGATTATTTTGAAGTTCAGTAATATATTTTTTCTTTATCCTCAAAGGATTTACAATAACTTTATCATCTTTATAAAATTCCATAAAATTAAAACCTCCGAATGTTGCGGCATATTGATCCTGTCGTCCGCCAGCCATATTTAATTCAATACGTTCAATTTCAAAAGCAAGATGGGCAATATCATATTCGCCCAAGGGCAAATTAAGCCATTCGGAAAATGCACCAATCATGGCAACTACCAGTGTAGAACTTGATCCCAAACCCGAACCTGCAGGAGCATCAACAAATGTGGTAAGTCTGAATGACAGCGGTTTTTGGGTAAATTGTTTTACAATCCGGTTATACACCCCTTTTAATAAATCCAAATTCCCATCGGCTGGCAATGAAATGGATGAAGGAAAAACCAGTTCAGTATTTTTATCAATGGAATGCAACAGTATTTGGCCATTATCCAACGGTTCAATAGTGGCATATGCATATTTATTAATGGTAGCATTGAGAATTGAGCCTCCATACAAGTCGCAATAAGGGCTGACATCTGTGCCACCACCCGCCAAACCAATGCGAAGCGGTGCTTTACTTTTAATAATCATTGTGGGTGCAAAAGTAAGTAAAGAGGTTGGAATTGTTGGAATTGGTTGTAAAGGCTGGAATGGTTGGAATGGTTGAAATAGTAATTGGTTTGGTAACTGGTTAACCAATTACTATTTTAACTTTTTCAACTAATTTGATATTAAGTAGCGGGGAGCAGGATCGAACTGCCGACCTCCGGGTTATGAATCCGACGCTCTAACCATCTGAGCTACCCCGCCATTGATGGAGGCTGCAAAATTAAGGTTTTTAGCTGGAAATAAAAATTGTAGGGAAACCGATTTGGATTTATTTTAATTTAATTTTTTAAAAAATCTTCCCGATGATTCTGTTTTCTTATTTATACTTAAAACGGGATAAATTGTCCCATTTAATTTGTAGTTTTTTTTAGTGCCGTAGGCACATAATTTTGGTAGAAACAAGTCGCCCGAGCACAGAGCAGTGCCGTAGGCACGAAATATATTTTGTGCCTATGGCACTTGTTCAATAGAATGAACGTTTTTCTACCGATATCGAGTTCCCAATGGGACTTAAGAAATGCGATAATTTATACCATTCGCAATCATAACAACTGGAATTTTTATTTTTTAAACATTACCCTACT
>CAYHCM010000041.1:21411-26658 GCA_964355045.1 uncultured Chitinophaga sp.
ATACCATTCGCAATCATAACAACTGGAATTTTTATTTTTTAAACATTACCCTACTAACACTATTCGAACCGCTGATAACATTGTAATAATAATTACCAGAGGCCAAATTTCGGGCATCAAACAAAATTTCATGGGTGCCGGATGGCAATATTTTATTTACCAATACTTCTACTTCATTGCCTAAGGCATCATACACTTTCAACTGGGTCAGTCCGCCGGAGGTTTGTATTTTTATTGTGGTGGTGTCGTCAAACGGATTTGGGTAATTTTCAACCAGTGAAATGGCTGCTCCCTTTATATCCTTGGCACTTCCGATGGTTTTAAATATAGGTAAGGTATCAAATTCCTGGAGCATTACCCCGGCAGCTTCCGTTTTTGTAAGTCCAAACCATTGCTGCAGAGCGGATGAATATATCCGGCGGAAATCGTATTGCATATTAACATTATCAGCCGCTCCTACTGTTCCCGGAATTGTTGGGTTTGAGCCTATCATCGTATTATTGACGTTGGTTCCAAAAACAAAGGATGGCCCGGCTGCTCCATGATCGGTTCCGAGGCTGGCATTAGATGCGATTCGTCTTCCAAATTCGGAATAGGTCATGCCGGCAACGCGATCAGAAATATTTAGTTTTTTACAATCGTCCATAAAGGCACTGATACCAACTGAAACTTTGCTCCACAAATCGGCATGGGCGCCTGTTTCAGTTCCTCCAGTGGCGTTTACCTGATTGGAATGAGTATCAAATCCTCCTAAATTTACCATATAAATTTTGGTTTTTAAACCTCCGGCTATAAGGCGGGCCACTATTTTCAATTGGTCGGATAATGAATTGCCGGTGGCAGCATACATAGTTGATTTGGTGGAAACTTTATTATAGGCTGCTTTTATACTATCGGCGTATTTATCGGTTTGTTGTGCTACCAATCGTATGTATTCCAATTCTTTTTCAGCAGGAGTGGTTGGATTAGGATTGCTAACACTATCCACAAAATTATAAAAACTTGTGGGGTCGCTAATGGCCATTCCCATATTTACTTCAGTACCCTGTAAAGCTTGCGAAACCACGCCACCAATGGAGATTGCCAATGGGTCAGGCATATCGGTATTAGGATATCCGGTTGGAAATCCGGGATAGGCATCATCCAAATAACGGCCAATCCAACCTGAGCTTATATATTGATTGCTATCAGAGGCCGATAACCAAATATCGGTAGCCCTGAAATGTGAAAAATTAGGACTTGGATAACCAACAGCCTGAATGATATTTAAACTGCTTTCATTATTAAACAGGTTCAACATCCCCGTCATGGCCGGATGCAAGCCGGTTTTATCAAACCCTTTTAACTTTGGAACCTTGCTTTCACTTATAATAATATTGGCCCGTGCTGCTGTCAGGTTCGTATATTGATCTAACGGGATTAAAGTATTTAAACCATCATTACCCCCGTTTAACTGAACCAGCACCAAAACTTTATCGTTAATAGCGGCTTTTGCTGCCAACAATCGCAATAAAGGTGAATTGCCATAACTGCGAAATGACATTCCATTTATGAATACCGGCAAAAGACCTGCGGTGGCTGTTCGTTTTATGAATGATCTTCTTTTCATATTAATAATTTTGGGGATTAGTTCAATTGAAATTCAGCAAGGTTAAGAATATAGGAAATGGCCAACTTCAACTGATTGGTACAATATGTTTTATTGGCGGTATCATTGTTATTGGCCTGATAGGCGTTCCAGGCATCTGTCCAATATGAATCGGTTGATTGTCCGTTTAGCAAAGCGGCTTTTAAAATTGGTTTTACACCTGAGGATACAGGAACGGGCAGTAATAATTGCAGCATATTGTCAATAAGTTTATTTGGATCTGAAGCATTCGGAATTTTAGCAGTAAAGGCCAATACATCAGCAATAAGTTTTAACCCCGGACGAGCAAACCCTGTATAAATTAAAATGGTAGCCAATCCCATTCGTCGGGGCAAGGTATCCGAATTAATCCAAATTTCATAATACTGAGGTTGCTGATAATAGGCTGGCCAACCCGCTACATTAGGCGGATCGCCGCAGTCCTGCTGCATGGCTGCACTTACACCCTGAATATATGACCAAGTAGTGTAAGTATCCATATAATTGGATGCAAGCGGAAAATCCAACTCAAATTGTCGGCAAAAACCGACTGTAAAATCAATGGGAGATTTAATAAAACAACCCATATTGAGTGTATCAAAAAAATGTTCACTTTTTAGTAAGGCAGCAAGTACAGGCTTTATTTCATAATTATTATTTCTGAAAATGACGGCTAAAGGTTCAATAACATTGGTTTCAACTGTAGCATCAATATCATAATAAACAAACCAGCGATATAGTTTTCGGCACATAAATTTAGCCACTTCATTTTGTTGAAAAATCATGGCCAATAAATCGTCGGTCTCAAGTGCACCGTTGGCTCCTGTTTGCCCCGTAATTACCGTCTTATTATAAAAGGCCGAAAATTGTTTATTGGCCGTATCGTGTTTGGTAGCATCAAAAAAAGACGTGAGGGTGGTATTGTTAATCCTCCAACCTGTTAAAACTTTGGCGGCTGCCTTTACATCATCTTCCGTGTATTTACTGTCTTTGCCTTTGCCAAGTGTAAAAAGTTCCTGCAATTCACGGGCATAGTTTTCATCCGGGGCGGTTTTGGTATTTAAATAGCCATTTAGATAGCGCAACATTCCGGGGTCAACGGTAATGTTTTTTACAAGGGTTTTAAAATTTCCCAAACAATCGTTGCGAAGCAAAACATTATTTTTATAAACGAAATGTTCAAATTGAATACTTTCTCCTTCTGTGGCAAAATGATTATGCCAAAATAAGACCATTTTTTCCCGGATTGTGGTATCTTCCAGCATCAACCCTGTCCACCATGACTTTACCGAACGGCGGCGCTGAAAATTAAAATTCGGACTGCTTGGTGAATTTACCCATGTTTGTCCTGCCGCAACTTCAGGGTCAATTGACGTGCCATTATTATACGCATTTACAGGAGGTGCGGGCTGTGCTGATGACACATTTAACAAAGCATCAACGGCATTGTTCATGCTCATGGTTTTAAAAGCATTTAATTCCGATTGTTTTACTCCAAACAGCGTTCGTCGCAATAAATGAAGAACCTGAGCATTGCCCCATGTACCCGAATATGGGGTTAAACCTGTGGTTGGAGTTTGGCCTGAGCCACGGCCTTTCCCCGTGGGAGAAGGAGCTAAGGCTACCGAAGTAAGTTGTTGGAAGAAATCCCGTCTTTGCATAGGAAATTATTTTTTATTTGACAAATCTAATTTTTATTTTATTCTTTCATAGACAGAATGATTTTATTTTTTGTGACACATCCTGAATGAGGGATATAAATTAATGTAATCACTCATCCGCACAAATAGGAACGCTGATAACGCTGATACATAAGATTAGAAAAGATTTTTTATTCTTTGTGAACTATATTATCATTTTTTATCATAAAAATCTGTGTTATCTGCGTTCCAATTCCTTTCTCCTTTGATGAGTAGTTACAAAAAAATTAAAACTCTGGTAAGATTAATTTAATGATAAGTTTTTATTTCAAAATCCTATTTTCCGATTTTGGCATCAAACGTAATAATCCGGCTTCCGTCAATATATTGGGTTACAAAAGCATCGGTTATTCCGAGTTTTTTTATATCATTTACAAACTTAATGGCATCTTCTGCAGTTTCAAAATTTCCAATCATATAGGCATTACCGCCTGTATAGCTTTCAGTTCGCAGTCCTTTACCGGAATTAAAAGTGGTTTTTAAATCCAATTTTTTATAATTTCCAATCTGAACTGAGTAAACAGTTCCCTGTGAAGGCACTTTTCCACAATCAATTGCGGCATTTTGAAATTCATCTATGATTTGTTCGGCCTCAGCCAGAGCCATGCTCAATGAATCTACTTTTTTCCATTCAATAGCTAATTGGGTTCTTAAATTTTCTATTTCTGCCTCCAACTCCAAAATTTTAGCGCTGTTTTGATCCTTCATGATTTTATATGTTTCAGGTGCTTTTTTATACGCCTTTATCTCTTTTTTAAGTGCTTTGCGCTCAGCCTTTGAAAGCTGAGATTGGGCATTTCCTTCCCTATTAAAAAACAATAAAGAAGAAAGTAATAAAACGATAGCGAACATTTGAGTTTTCATATTATAAAATTAAAAATTATAAACCTCAAATCTCTCTATATATATAAGATGTTTATCAAATAATAACCACAAGCTGTAATTAATTTAGTACATAGGCAGTTTAATGGATGCCCAACCTGAAAAAATGTGATTTTTGGGATGAAAATAATTTAGATAATTTCCAAATCTCAAAATATCGGCATATCTTATTTTATTTTATCTGTAAAGTTAATTTTCAGTTCTATTTTTGTACCATTATGACTGCAACTACAAAATCAATGAATTACCGGGTAGAAAAGGACACGATGGGAGAAGTGAAAGTACCGGTTGACAAATACTGGGGGGCCCAAACCGAGCGTTCACGAAATAATTTCAAAATCGGGCCCGAAGGAAGTATGCCGGTGGAAATTATCAGAGCATTTGCGATTTTAAAGAAATGTGCGGCTCTAGCTAATTTTCAGTTGGGCAAACTCTCCAAAGAAAAGTGTGATTTGATTTCACAGGTATGTGATGAAATATCGGCCGGTAAACTTGATGATCAGTTTCCACTGGTAATTTGGCAAACAGGCTCGGGTACACAAAGCAATATGAATGTGAACGAGGTAATAGCTAATCGTGCCCATGTGCTGAGCGGTGGCAGCCTCACGGATGAAAAGAAAATTTTGCATCCCAACGACGATGTTAATAAATCGCAATCGAGCAATGATACATATCCTACCGCAATGAGCATTGCCGCTTATAAGCAGGTTATTGATTATACATTACCCGGAATTCAGGCGCTAAAAACAACTATTAAACACAAAGCCCGCGATTTTAAAAATATTGTAAAAATAGGCCGTACCCATTTAATGGATGCAACACCTCTTACTCTTGGGCAAGAGTTTAGCGGTTATCATCATCAGCTTAAAATGAGTGTTAAGGCAATTAATAATGCTTTGCCGGTAGCCGCCGAATTGGCTCTGGGTGGAACAGCGGTTGGAACCGGATTAAATGCTCCTGATGGATATGATAAATTGGTAGCTCAACTCATCGCTAAGGAAACAGAACTTCCTTTTGTAACGGCTCCCAATAAATTTG
>CAYHCM010000042.1:0-9941 GCA_964355045.1 uncultured Chitinophaga sp.
ATTTCCCTGCGTTTGGTTTCCCTATGATGGATATGAAAGCGGCTTTGTGCATTTTTAGATTTACGATTTTAGATTTACGATTTTGGTCCGCCCTAGGCGGATGGATCTTTGGAATTTGAGACTTGGAATTTGGTTCTTTGAATTTGAATAAAAAATCCCAACCCGGTTTTATCGAATTGGGATTGATTGGCTTTAGTTGCGGAGACAGGACTCGAACCTGCGACCTTCGGGTTATGAGCCCGACGAGCTACCACTGCTCCACCCCGCGATTTTTCGTGGTGCAAAGGTAACTTTTTTTTTAACTTAAACAAATGGAATGTTTTAACTCAACCCCTCAAACATACTCCCCACCAAATCCTTGAACTGAACCCCTATATTTAAAGAATTGCGGCTCAGTTTGGAATGTTCGGCCAGGCCAAAAAGTATAAATTCCATCCAAAGGTATTTTTCATTTTGAGGAACATCGCGCAATTGGTCATCAAAAAAAGAGGCCAAATTTTCAACTTTATTTAAGGCCTGAATATAGCTTTTATCACTGCTTAAACCCAGTATTTCCAAATCGTTTCCCAGCTCAAACCAAGCGGTAATATGCTTATAGAGGTTAGTGGTTTCAGCTCCCTTCTTTTTTAGTTTTTCAATAGGCGGGCAATGTTTATTAAATAGTGTTCTAATGGCTTTCCCAATCAACGTTTGAGCTACATTATACGGACCTTCCTGTTCTCCTTCATACACCATTTCCACTTTTCCGGTAATGGCCGGAATCACTCCTTCAAAATCAGAAATACGGACCATGGTAGTTTTATCACCTGTTAAAATAGCTCTGCGTTCAGCCGTGCTTACCAAATTTTCAAAAGCCGAAATACTAAGCCGTGCCGATACCCCGCTTTTGGCATCCACATATTCGCTTTTGCGGGCTTCCACCACAATTTGTTCTATTAAATTTAAAACCAGTTCGGGCACAATCACCATCTTTTTTTGACTTTCGCTAAGCTTGGCTTCCTGTTTGGTAATGGTTTTGGCTATTTCAATGGTTTTAGGGTAATGGGTCAATATCTGGCTTCCAATCCTGTCTTTTAATGGAGTGATAATACTTCCGCGATTGGTATAATCTTCTGGATTTGCTGTAAACACAAATTGAATATCCAAAGGCAATCTCAGCTTAAACCCACGAATTTGAATATCCCCTTCCTGCAAAATATTGAATAAAGAAACCTGAATTCGTGGTTGCAGATCAGGCAATTCATTGATCACAAAAATGCATCGGTTGCTGCGGGGAACTATACCAAAATGAATGACCTGTTCGTCAGAATATGAAAGTTTTAAATTAAATGCTTTTACAGGGTCAATATCACCAATCAAATCGGCAACGGAAACATCGGGTGTAGCCAGTTTTTCTACAAATCGGTCGTTTCTATGAATCCAATCAATGGGTGTTTCATCTCCCAGTTCTTTTATTTTTTGCTTCGCAAAATGGCTTATGGGATTAAACGGGTCGTCATTAATTTCGGAGCCTGCAATTATAGGTAACCATTCATCCAATAAATTGACCATGCTTCGGGCTATGCGGGTTTTGGCTTGTCCGCGCAATCCTAAAAGATTAATATTATGACCCGATAAAATGGCTCGTTCAATATCCGGAATTACAGAATCTTGGTAGCCGTGAATGTTTTCAAAAACCGTATTACCGCTTTTTAGGGCGGTTATTAAATTTTCCCTTAATTCCTGTTTAATGGTTTTGGGTTGGTATCCGGATTGTTTGAGTTGTGCTATGGTTTTTGGTTGTAGCATTTATCTTTTGTTATATGGGTAATATTTAAAAAATCCCCCTAACCCCCTTTATAAGGGGGAATGTTGCTTCGAAAGGGTTTTGTTTAAATTTATAGTTTTCATAAATAATTTTCCATTTTCAAATTTCCATTTTCCATTTTCAAACCTTCTTCGACCGATTATGCTCAAAATCCTTAAAAATAATATCCCCTAAACCTTTTAACCCGGTATAAAAAGCCCGGCCATTATTGGTTTGGGTAAATTCATCTACAAAAGTTTGCAAATAGGGATCGCGGGCTATCATAAATGTGGTGATGGGGATTTTTAACCTTCGGCAAATAGCAGCCTCATTCAGGCATTTATTTACAATTTTTCTGTCCAACCCAAAACTGTTCATGTAATATCCTCCCGGTTCCTTAAGGCAAGATGGTTTTCCATCCGTAATCATAAAAATTTGTTTGTTTTGGTTTTTTCGCCGTCTTAATAAATCCTGAGCCAGCTTTAATCCTGCCACTGTATTGGTATGGAAAGGCCCTACTTTTAAATACGGCAAATCTTTTATTTCTATTTGCCAGGCATCATTTCCAAAAACAATAATGTCTAATGTATCTTTCGGGTATTTTGTTTTTATTAATTCGGCCAAGGCCATAGCCACTTTTTTGGCAGGGGTTATGCGGTCTTCGCCATACAATATCATGGAATGCGAAATGTCAATCATCAATACCGTGCTGGTTTGCGAGGTATGTTCCCGTTCAATTACCATAAAATCATCTTCGGTAATATGGTCGTTGCCCCCCATTATTTGGGTATAGGCATTTTTCATGGTTTCGGTAATATCGAGTTGGTTAATATTATCCCCAAACTGAAACGGCCTTATTTCCCCAGTGCTTTCATCGCCTTTGCCGGTATATACGGTGCGGTGATTTCCAATTTGTGATTTTTTTAATTTACCAAAAATTTCCTCCAGCGCTTTTTGTCGTATGGATTGTTCGGTTTTGCTGGTAATCTCAATATTTCCGTTTTCAGGATTTTCTTTGATAAATCCTTTTTCTTTCAGATCTTTAATAAAATCGCCTATGCCGTAATTATTGTCGGTAATTTTATGTTCACGGTCCAATTGATTCATCCAATCCATGGCTTCGGCCAAATCGCCGGCCGTATAATTCAGTAATTCCCTCAGTAAGTCAAACAACTTGTCGAACGGAAGTTGGTTGTTGCTTTTTATATATTTCGAAAATCGAAAGCCTGACATGGTATGCAAAAGTAAACAGAGTGATAGCTTGTTTAAAAAAAAGTTTTATTCCTGTAAAAATTTTTTGAAAATATGTTTGTAAACCTTCAGTTTTTGTTGTTAGTATTGCAAATATTACCTTCTAATGCGCATCCTACGGATTATATTTATTTTTATCTTTGTTATCATAGCCCTTTATCTGGTAGCATCGTTATTTATCCCTTCGGAATACCGGGTAGAAAGAAGCCAAACCTTAAATGCCCCGACAGATATAGTCTTTGAACAATTAATATCATTTAAAAGCTGGGAAAAGTGGAGTGCACTCAGGGAAAAGGACCCTAAAATGAAATCACTGTTTGGTCATGATAATGCAAAAGTTGGGTCGTATTGGTTATGGAAAGGTAATAAAGCAGGTGAGGGTAGAATTACTTCAACCGAAATTGAGGATCAGAAACAAATTTCGTATCATCTCAGTTCTTCAAAACCTTATAAAACCGAAGCTGACGGCTATATAAAACTTGAACCCGAAGGCAAGCAAACAAAAGTTGTTTGGGTGGTAGAAGGAACAAATCCTTTCCATTTAAGGGTATTAAATTTAATGATGGATAAATGGATTGGTCCTGATTTTGAAACAAGTTTAGTATTATTAAAATACATTGCCGAGAAAGAATCTGAAATATTGCAAAAGGAATATTTTGGTTACAGGATAAAAGAAACCCGCTTTGGCGGAAGCAAAATTGCCTTGGTAAGAAAAGCTATTTTGATTGATGAACTCGATGAATTTTTTACTAAAAATTATGCCAAAGTAAAATCGGAGGCCAACGATTGTAATTTTAAAATTGACGGACAGCCGATGGCTTTATTTTATCGCTGGGACTATGTAAATGGGGTGGCAACTGTTGCTGCTGCTTTGCCGGTTAAGGGCGATTCTACATTGGGACATGATGTTGGATTGGTTCAACTTCAACCTCAAAAAGCGCTGCTTTTAAATTACTATGGCGGTTATAAAAGTATGAAAAATGCATATTCGGCACTTGATAATTTTGTAAAAAATAAAAAGCTTAAAACAGTGAAACCAGTGATTGAGGAATATATGATTGGGCCTAAGCAACAGCGTGATTCTACAAAGTGGCATACTAAGATTTGGTATTTGTTGCAGTAAGAAGGGAATTGTTTTTCTTAGAATTTCAAAATCTTAAAAACAAGTTCAAATTTAAGTTATAATAAAATGAAGTTAGCCCGAAATACCCTGATAACTTTAGCTGTTTTAATTTTTATAGGTTCGTTTTTATTTTCCTATTACACTTCTTATAAAATTTTAAAACAATTTCATACAATGGAAGTGAGCTTTGATAAAGCCAATAAAAATGTTAAAAGTAAAAATGATAAACTTTTGGAAGCATTGGAAGAACAGGCTGGTAACAGGGGTGCAGAAGTAAAGCCATATTATAACAGGGCGTTAGAAGTTAAAAAAATAAGCGATGATTTTGTAAAATATATTGAAAATATTAAAGACACACTCATTAATAGGACCGGTACTTATGAAGCTGATAATTTGGAGGAACACGCAAATTATTTTTTTAAAAATCCGGACGATAGAAAGGCAAGGGAATTGACCAAAATGATTAATACAACCCGAATAAAATTGTTAAACCGGTTAAGTAATGGGAATGGAGTAGAAATTGATTCATTTGAAAAAATAAAAGTAATAAATAGCACAAATTTAAAAACCGACTATGATAAAGCCACCTACCCAAGCTGGGCAAGTATGTATTTTGAGCACTCGCCATTGGCCGGAGTTATAACCATGCTCACCAAAATTCAAAGCGATTGCCGAAACACGGAGGCGGATATTATTGAACTATTGGCTAAAAGTATTGATAGGGATAAAGCAGTTTTCGACAGGCTTGAAGCCATAATAATTTCAAATTCCCTAATGGTAAAGGTAGGTACAGAATATAAATCGGAAATACTATTAGTGGCTTCAAACTCTAAATCTGATAACCCTGTAATTGTAAATGGGCATACATTGCCAATAAAAAATGGTAAGGGGATTTATACAAAAACACCATCAGCACCGGGAGTTTATTATTTAGAAGGTGCTATTCGGGTTAAAACACCAACGGGGGTGAAAGAATATCCGTTTAAGGAGAAATATGTGGCTTATTAAATGTTTGTTCGGTAAGCAAAAGATAAAGCGCGAAGGAATAACACATTTATAGAAAAGAAATGGCTTTCCTGAATTAATAAACCAATATGGTCCAATTCCAGCATTTGCTTAATTCTTCTTATTTTTTTTTAAAAAAGTCTGATTTATTTTTCAGTTTAAATCATAATAAATGCTTTTGGGCGTTTTAAATATCTAACCGCCTTTAAGTATGAGAAAAAATCTTCTTCCAATTCTATTAAGTCTTGCCTTAGGTATAGCTTTAATTTTTATTAAAATTCAATACGACCATAAGAAACAAATGCTTTCATGTTTTCAAACCCTGGAATTTAATTTGGCCCAATCGAATGAAAATGTTGAGAGATTTAGCCAAAGTAGATTCTATTTTTTGAGCGAACAATGTAAAAACAGGCCGGATGAAGTCAGGCCGTATTATGACAGGGCCTATAAAGTTAAATATATTTCGGAGAAATTTTTAACATATGTTGAAAATTTAAAAAGGGTATTAATTGGGAAAGTACCAATTGAGGGCTGGGGAAGTTTTAGAAAAACAGAATTTTTAACAGAAGATGATTTTAAAATTAAGCCCGCATATTTGGATAAAAAAACCTTAACTACTGTGATGAATAAAGCCGATTCACTTCATAAAGAATTAATGAACTTGTTGAAAGACGGGGGAGATATAAAATTTGACCCTAACGACAGAGATAATCTAGCATCGAAGCCATATTTTAAGAACTGCTGTAATATTTTAGAATGGAATAATAATCCGAGTATGCAAGAGGCCATTATTAAGCTTACAAAATTGCAAAATGATGCCATAAACTTGGAAGCGGAAATAATATACACTTTATCAAGGTATGCCGATTTCCAAGGTTTTACTTTTGATATAATTAAAGCTAAAGTTATTCCAAATGCCTTAATGATAAAAGTTGGTTCCGAATATCGGGCGGAAGTATTATTGGTGTCATCTAATTCTCGTGCTGACAATCCTGTTATTGTAAATGGTAAAGCCTTGCCAATAGTGGATGGAAAAGGAATTTATACCATAAAACCAATTGTTCCGGGCATATATTATTGGGAAGGAGTTATCCAAGTTAATTCACCTAGGGGAACGAAAGAATATCCGTTTAAGGAAAAATATGAAGCATTTTAATAGGGTTATTATGAAAACAAAAACGATATTAATAATGCTCTCAATCGTGATCCTTGGTTTATTATATTTTATAAAAATAGAGAAAGATGATAAGGATGAAATGCTGAAATCTTTTCAATCGCTTGAGGTGAGTTTGAATAAATCGAATGAAAACCTTGATGAAAAGAATAAGAGTGTTTTGAATAAGATGTATAATAATGCCGGAGTATCACCAGAAACGGTTTCGCCATATTACCAAAGGGCAATTAAAGTAAAAGATGTATCAGATGAATTTGTAGAATATATAGAAAAATTAAAAAGGAAATTAGTTGGGAGAAATACCTCAGAAGAAAATATAGGCAAACATCCATGTCTCTTAAATGATACTAATTTTAGGAATGATGTGGTCAATTTTGATAAAACAAAGATTAAGAAATTAAGTAATAAAATAGAAACTACCCGTAAGAAATTATTATTTCTATTAAGAGATGAGTACGGAGTTTCGTTATACTCGAAAGACACAGCAGAAATATCATCCGAGCCTTTTTTAAAAGTAAGCAGTAGTTGGACAAAGATTTACTTTAAAAACCCAACATTCGTAGGAATAATTATCTCATTATCCAAATTACAAAATGATTCCAGAAATTTAGAAGCTGATATTATTAAAGTTTTGGCAAAAAGTTATAGTATTTGCTGTTACACTCTTGACCCTTTGTTCGCAAGAGTTATTCCTAATTCAAATGCAGTAATGGTTGGTTCAGAGTATAAAGCAGAAGTAGTTCTTTTAGGTATTCCAAGGGAATTTGAGTATAAAGTAATTGTAGATGGCAAAACTCTGCCTATGGAGGATGGTTTTGGAATCTATAAGAATCGGCCTTTATCAAAAGGTGTTTATAGTTGGGATGGAGTGATAAAAATTAAATTAAATGGGGAGATGAAAGAATATCAATTTAAACAAGAGTATCAGGCATATTAAATCTCTACCCCGCCCAATTCTCCCTATCCAAACTTCTATACTGAATAGCCTCAGCCAAATGTTCCACTTTTATTTCATCGCTTTGGGCAAGGTCTGCTATAGTGCGGCTTACTTTTAAAATACGGTCGTAGGCTCTGGCACTTAGGTTAAGGCGTTGCATGGCAGTTTTTAAAAGCGTTTGACCAATACTGTTTATCACACAAATTTCCATCACCATATTGGTTGGCATCATAGCATTACTGTATATTCCTTCTGTTTTTTCGAACCGGCTTTTTTGAAATTCGCGAGCTTTTAATACCCGTTCTCTAACTATTTTACTGCTCTCATTGCTTTGCTTACGGCTGGCCAATTCATCAAATGATACAGGCGTAACTTCAATATGAATATCAATTCTATCTAATAATGGCCCTGAAATTTTGCTTAAATATTTTTGAACCACGCCCGGCCCGCAAACACATTCTTTATCGGGATGGTTGTAATACCCGCAGGGGCAAGGATTCATGCTGGCTACCAACATAAAACTGGCAGGATATTCTACTGCAAATCTTGCTCTGGAAATTGTTACTTTTCTTTCTTCCAAAGGTTGACGCATCACTTCCAAAACCGTGCGTTTAAACTCCGGCAATTCATCCAAAAATAAAACCCCGTTATGAGCCATAGATATTTCACCGGGTTGTGGAATGCCGCCGCCACCAACCAATGCTACGTCGCTAATGGTATGATGCGGGCTGCGAAACGGACGATTGCCAACTAAAGAAGCATTGTCGCCAAGTTTGCCGGCTACCGAATGGATTTTGGTAGTTTCCAAGGCTTCATGAAGGGTCATTGGAGGAAGAATAGTTGGCAAACGTTTGGCCAGCATTGTTTTTCCGGCACCTGGCGGGCCTATTAAAATAATATTATGCCCGCCGGCTGCGGCTATTTCCATAGCCCGTTTTATATTTTCCTGACCTTGAACATCCGAAAAATCAACGGCAAAAACACCGTTCTGATCTTCATAATCTTTTCGTGGATCGGCTATGGTTCTTTCGATTGTTTCATCGCCATTTAAAAAACCAACCAATTGATTCAGATTTTCTACGCCATATACTTCCAAATCCTTTACTATGGCAGCTTCCTTGGCATTTTGAGCCGGAAGAATGATTCCTTTAAAACCATCTTTTAAAGCCTGAATGGCTATAGGCAAAGCTCCTTTTATAGGCAACACACCGCCGTCCAACGATAGCTCGCCCATAATGGTAAATGATTCTAATTTATCGTAATTAACCTGATTGGATGCAGCCAAAATACCGGTTGCAATTGATAAATCATAGGCCGAACCTTCTTTGCGTATATCCGCGGGAGCCATATTAACAACCACTCTTTCGCGTGGCATTTTAAAGCCATTATTTTTTACGGCTGTTTCAATACGGAGCTGGCTTTCTTTTACCGCATTATCTGGTAAACCAACCATAAAGTAATTTAACTGACCTTGACCAATATTTACTTCAATGGTTATTTTATGAGCATTTACACCAAATACAGCACTACCATAGGTTTTTACCAGCATGGCACAAAAATAAGATTTTTGATAAAAGTAAATGAACTAAGATTTAATGGGTGTTTGACAAATTGCACACAGTGGCAAAGTGGTGTCACATCACCAAATCGAATATTCGCTATAGTCGCTTTTTAGGGTTGTGCAATTACAACAGGAATTCCCGATTTAAATTCACCAAGGGAAAATCCAAATTCATGCTCGCTAAATAAAACAAATGAAACCCATACGGTTTTCAAACCTTGAGCGGTTTCTTGCCAGGCTACTGGAGCTATTAGTGTTTGTTTCCCATTTTCATAGCTTATTTCCAAATTCCCATTATTATCTATCTTTAGTGATCGGTTACAATTAAAACGAATGCTATTAGCCTGAACGCCCTTTTTTGAAAAATCCAAAATGTAGGAACTACTTATAAGGTTGCTGCCGTTAGACTCATATACCAATGTAATTCCATCCCAAATGTTTTTGTAGGTAATATGTGTTAAAGATTTGGCAAATGTGGTATCATTTTTTTTTGAATTATTAGTGTCTGATACCGGACAAACTCTATTGGCATTCACAAAACTTAGCTTCAGAATTCGACTTTTAGTAACACTAATCATTCCTTCATTGCCAAATCCAAGAATATGACCGGCACCAGTAAATTGTAGTAACCTTTTAGTACAATCATTATTATTATAATGGTTCGTATTATTTGGACTGCCATGATTTGCCGTGTCAGATAAAACCGAAGGAATTGTGCTTGCCTGCGAATGATTAATTGTTAAAATCAAAGAAGTAAATAACAGCATTCCTGTTAATGTTTGTTTTAAATTATTTGTAGTCATAACTATTATATTTATTTATTAAATAGAAAAAATTATGCCAAAGAATGCAACATGCTTATTATTAGAAAAATAAAAAATATTTATAAATTTTTTAATTCCCATTATGAAGCAATAAATCTATTTATAGGAATAAATATATTTTCTCTCTACTTCTCAATTTATATCATAAAGCCATTTTATAAGGAAAAATGGGATGAAAATCGAATTGTAAAAATTAAATATTAATCCATTTAGAAAAGTCTTTTTCCGATTCCATTAATTCTGTTATTTTTGTTAAATCACAATAAACAAATAAAATGAA
>CAYHCM010000042.1:10041-25853 GCA_964355045.1 uncultured Chitinophaga sp.
CCGATTCCATTAATTCTGTTATTTTTGTTAAATCACAATAAACAAATAAAATGAATAAATATATCGCTATCCTCAGAGGAATAAATGTAAGCGGGCAAAAGCTGATTAAAATGACAGACCTGATAAAACATTTGGAAGAACTCGGTTTTAAAAAAATTACAACCTATATACAGAGTGGAAATGTGCTGTTTGAATCAGATATTTCAAATCAAATGGAACTTGCACTTAAGATTGGAAATAAGATTAAAGAAAAATATGGGTTTGATGTTCCGGTAATTGTAAAAAACAGAGAAGAGCTGAAAATAATTTCAAAAAACAATCCGTTTTTAACCCAACGCAGTGAGGACATTGACAAACTTTATGTTACTATTTTGGCGGAAGAAGCCACACATGAATTGGCCGCAAAATTTAAAGATATTGATTACAAACCTGATGAATTTATTTTGGACGGAAACGTACTCTATGGCTATGTTCCCAATGGTTATGGAAATACCAAATTCAGCAATACCTTTATTGAAAATAAATTGAAGACAACAGCCACTACACGAAACTGGAAAACCGTTTTAAAATTAACTGAGTTGGGGAGTTCTGATTGATAATGCTATATTTTTTTGCGAGCCAGAGTAATCCCATCTCTTAAAGGCAGCATCACATTATCAAACGAATTATCGGCTGCCACCATCTCATTAAATTGATGTATGGCCATGGTTTCAGGGTCGGTTTTGCGTTCGTTTGGGTCAGTTACTTTTCCGCTCCACAATACATTATCAGCCATTATTACGGCTCCCGGTTTTAGTTTGTTTTTTAATAAATTAAAATAGGCCGGATAATTTTCTTTATCCGCATCAATAAATACCAAATCAAAATTTACGGTTTTCAATATTTGGGGAATAATTTTTAAAGCTTCGCCAATATGAAGTCTTATTTTATGAGTAAATCCTGCCTTTTCGATGTTATTTAAGATGACACTTTCCAACTCTTCGTTTACTTCTATGGTATCAAGTTTGCAATTTTCCATCATCCCTTCAGCCATACAAATAGCTGAATAACCCGTGTAGGTCCCTATTTCCAAAATATTTTGAGGATGAAGCAATTGGGTAATCATTTTTAAAAATCTTCCTTGCAAATGGCCTGAAAGCATACGGGGATTTATTTGGGTAAGGTAGGTTTGGCGGGATATTTCTTTTAAATATTCCGGTTCGGCTGAACTATATGCCTCGCAATAATCCGAAAGTTTTTGATCAATATAATTCATCCTTTTTTATTTAATTTCAATAAGTGTTTCTAACATTTTATGATCGGAATTAAAGCTTTTAGAGGCTAAATAATTATAAGAAACCATGGCTGTATCGTGCAAAATATAATCAATACGCAGTGAAGGCAAGGGGCCGGTATAAGTTCCTCCAATGCCATTGCCACTTTCCATAAAACAATCTTTCATGTTTTTGCTCAGCGTATTGTAAGCAAATGATTGCGGAGTATCATTAAAATCGCCACACACAATTATGAGTTTACCGCAGGATTTCATATTTTCTTTAATCATAATGGCTTGTTCACCTCTTTTAATAAAGGCAGTTTTTAGTCGTGCAAAAATATTTTTGGAAACCTGAATTGTGCTATCCCTGTCTTCCCCTATCTTTCTTAATAATTCATAGTCGGTTCTTGCCAGTTTTAAGGATTGAAGATGCGTATTATAAATTCTTATGGTATTAGTATTTAATTTTATATCTGCATACAAACAAAGGTTTACGGTGTTTTCACCAAACTCCAAATCGCCATAATCAATGATTTTATATTTTGAAAAAATGATGATTCCATACCGTGATTTTCCCTTTTTTCTTTTTAGGGTATGTAAATAATGATATCTTAATCCTGTATTTTTCTTAATCACCTTTATGGCCGACGACCCTTTTACATCAAGATTATAAAACTCCTGAATACAGAGTATATCCGGATTTTTCTGTGCTATTTCTTCCACAAATTTGTTAAAGAAATTGGCGTCTTCATAGATTCCAAAAAGTTTGGCATTAAACGAAACTACTTTTAGTTTACCTTCTCTTATGGGCGAAGTTTCTGCCCCAAAGGTAACAATTTTATTAATGCTGCTAATTCCTAAAACCAGAAGGGCCAGATTAAAAACAAATCTTATTTTTTTAAGAATGAGCCAATAAATTAAAAATAAAAAATTTAAAATAATTAATATTGGGTGAAGCAAGCCTAAAAAAGCAACCGGCCAAAAAATGGAAGGGTTGATGTATGGCGCAGCATATGCCAACAACAATCCTGTCATAACAAGATAATTTATGTATTTGAGGATGATGTTAACTACTACCAATTACGAATTTAAAATTACGAATTACGTTAATGGGTAAACTCATTTTAATAATTTTGGAAAGAAGACAATTTGGCTATCCTTTGATTTGTTTTTTAAGCTCTTCAATTATCCGATCTTTTTCACTCAAAGCCTAGTCTTTCTCAGTCAAAGCTTTTCTGTTCTTTTCAATTTCTATTAATAGCTCCTCTGTTTTTTCTCGTACGGCCAAATCTAAAACCCTGTAGGCTTCCTGTTCATCTTCTATTTTCTTTTTTTCTGCTGGTTCGGTGGCGGTATAGTGCAAATTATCAATGATTCGTTTAATGTTTTCATCGGCCACCTCATAATTATATTGCTTCACAATTCCTTTTTCATCCACAAAATAACTTTGCTCAAATACACTTAATAATTGTTCAAGTTTAGTTCTCAGTTTCGACCCGATTCTTCTCAATTGTACTACATAACTATCGTGGGTCAGTTTTTCAATAAAATCACTTTTGGTTGAAATAATTTTATGAGATATCAGGTCTAAATATTGCCTGTTTACCTTCACTGCCGGAGTTTCTATGTCCGGTAAATTAAAGCCCAATAAATAAATGGTTACAATGGGTAAAATAAAAGATTTGGTTCCATCATTGGTAATTACTTGATCTCCCTTTTTGTATTGCTCAGCCAAATAATTTCTGAACCGCATCAAATCTATAGGATTTCTGGCTTTTTGTATCTCAATTAATATTTTTTTATAATTCTTGTTAGCTGTTAGTATGGTAGCTACAAAATCTAACCGAAACACTGCCAAGCCTGCAAGTTTATCGGTATAGGTGTATTCTTGAGGTTTAATTTCAATTTCAGTAACCGTTTCATCCAAAATAGTTTCAATAAAAAATTTGGCAGATTTTTTATCTTCCATCAATCTTTTAAAAACTACATCAAATATGGGGTTAGCTATTATCATTGCAAAGAGGTATAGCAAAGGTAAATAAAATTGTTTGAATAAACAGTTGACTGGCGTGATAGAATAGTCAAAGACAATTTATTCACTTGCCCTGAAAAGAATTTCCTTTTCTTCTTTGGTCAGGCTATCATATCCTGAGTTTGAAATTTTATCCAAGATGGCATCAATCTCATCCTGATTTGGTTTTGCATTTCGTCTTTCATTTCGGGTATTTGCTTTTTTGGTATCAGAGTTTGAAAATACTTTTTCTCGATATAATTTTTTTTCATCCGGTTTTGTAGGTTTGGCCATCATTTTATTCAGATTATTAAAAAAATCAATAAACGGATTATTCACCCTGCCCTGAATATATAAAATATAAAACATCCCAAAAAAGGCTCCGCCTAAATGGGCAATTCCTCCTCCGGGGTTTCCATCGGGTATTCCGGCTATATCAATTATTATTAATGCCAATGCCAACCACTTTAGTTTTAGCCTTAATACTCCGAAAAGCATAATTTCATAATTGGGTATCAAGGTGGCTGCTGCTGCGGTTATGGCCATTACACTTCCGGAAGCACCAACCAATACACCATATGATTTTGCAGCCGCAAAAACCGGGAAAATGGAATAACAAATTAAAAATACAAATGCGCCGGTTATACCACCTCCTAAATAAGTTACCCAAACTTTTTTTGACCCTAAAAAATCGAATAAAATACCACCCATAAAATAAAACATAATCATATTAAACAGGATATGAAATATGCCTGTATGCATAAATTGGTAGGTAATTGGTGTCCATATTCGATAAATGAATTGCACCCAATCGCCAGGAACATATAGGTAATTTATTAAAACATTGGCGGTATCTGAAAGATTGAAAAAGAACATGAGAAGCCGGAAAATGGCAACCATGGTAAAAATCCCAATATTTATAAGCAATATCTGATTTACCGCCGATGAGCTGTTGAGTAGTTTATATTTTATTTCATCCCAAATAGTCATACTTAGAAAAACGTTTTTCTGTTGGTTTTATTCCAATACAATACTAATAATATTCCGAATAATAATCCACCCAAATGTGCTACATGCGAAATATTATCATCTTCTCTATTAGCAATTGCAAGGTAAATTTCGATAATTCCGTAACCAATTGCCAGATATTTTGCTTTTATCGGAAAAGGAATTGGTATAATTAACAATTCTGTGTTGGGAAAAAGCATAGCAAATGCAGCAAGCAAGCCCATTATAGCCCCTGAGGCTCCAATTGTAACCGTGTTGTAAATTTGATAAACACCTTCTGAAATTTGGGCAACTTTATTCCTCGGCATTAAAAAACCGGTTTCGTCATACACCTTTAATGCATCAATTAAAAAAATAAAAATAGCCGAACCGGCCACACAAAAAAGATAAAAAAATAAAAACTTTTTTTCGCCCCAAATTCCTTCCATACGACTGCCTAAAAAATAAAGCATAAACATATTTATTGCCAAATGCCAAAGTCCGCCATGAACAAACTGATACGAAAAAATTTGAATAGGATTGAAAGCCGAACTATCAATATAATGAAGTCCTAAATAATTACCAATATCATACCCGGTTTGAAAAAAAATAATTTTACCAATTACAAAAACTCCGATATTTATGTAAAGCAGGTTTTTACAAATTGGGGGCATGGGAGCCATGTTTCCAAATCTCATTCGATTTACGATTTTAGATTTACGATTTTAGATATAATTGAAACAACCATTTCATAAATTAAGCGGGTTGTGCTATATTATTTTTAATAGAAACCTGTTGTGCCAAGGCTTCCGTAATTGCAATCAAATGTTCAGAAGCGGGATTATGTTCATTAAACGGATTTAGCCCTGCATCGGCTTTTGAACGTAGGTTTTCAAAAATCGGGATATGACCAATTACAGGAACATCAAATTCTTTTGACAAAATATCGGCTCCGCCTTGTCCAAAAATATAATATTTTTTATCAGGTGCATCTGTAGGTACAAACCAACTCATATTTTCTACAATACCTAAAATAGGGGCGGTAACTCCCGGTGTTCTGAACATACTCATGGCCCTGCGGCAATCAGCAATGGCCATATCTTGCGGCGTGGTTACCATCAATACACCGGTTAAGGGTATCATTTGGGTAAGGGTTAAGTGGATATCACCTGTTCCGGGAGGGAGGTCAATTATTAAATAATCCAATTCGCCCCATTCGCAATCGCTTACAAATTGTTTGAAGGCGGTTGCTATCATTGGTCCACGCCATACCACAGGTTGATTTTCGCGTATCATAAAACCTATGGAAAGTATTTTAATTCCATCCTTTATGGCCGGCATTATTTTACCGCTTTCAGCCGATTTTACCTGATGGCCCTGTAATCCCATCATGATGGGAATAGACGGGCCGTAAATATCGGCATCCAGCAATCCAACTTTAGCGCCCATATGTTGAAGGCCATAAGCCAGATTAGCCGCTACCATACTTTTGCCAACTCCGCCTTTGCCCGAAGCTACGGCAATAATATTTTTAACCTGTGGTAATACCTCCATTTCTTCACGTTGGGTGGTAACCCGCGAACTCATATTTATTTTTATTTCCTCTGCCTCTTTTACGAAATGCTTGATGGCATTGTTACACGCCCGTTCAATCATGTCTTTCATAGGGCAGGCAGGGGTCGTAAGTTCTACCGTAAATGACACCTTTTTTCCATCAATGGCAATGTCCTTTACCATTCCCAAGGTTACAATGTCTTTATGCAAATCGGGGTCGTCCACAAAGCTCAGGGCTTCTAAAATTTGTTTTTCTGTTATTTCACTCATATTCTATTTTTTTCTAAATAAATTAAATATTCTCCCAAAAAATCGTTTTTCAAAGGCGAAGAAAAAACGAAACTTTCCAAAAATAAAACCATATACCAACAAAAGTATATTATAAAACACCAAAATGGCTAATGTATAAAAAACTCCTCTTAAAAATTTTGGATTAATATCAGGAATACCAATAGCTTCAAATATCGGATTTTTTATATATAAAGATGTAAAACCTGTGCAGGTAAAAACAAGTAGTATTATCAAAACATCCGTCGCAGATTTCACACCCCAACGATGTTTTAATCTTTCAATAAAATTCATATGTAACTTTCTGTTTTTTAGTTTGAGGTCATATGGAATGCCCATGAATTTAACTCAACCTTTTGTCGAACTTTTTCTAATGGGCATTTCATTGCCGCGAAGGTAAGCGAATTTTAGATTTACGAATTACGATTTTAGATTTGCCATATGTTGGATATTCTTATAAAATCACCTTAGTTTGAATGGTGTTTAAATCTCCTTTTCTACTAATTCTTTTAACAGTTTTTAATTTTAAAAACATTGCCCAAAACCGCATTTTTGCCCAAAATACTATTGATACGTTGGCCTCAAACTCTTTTTATGGAAGGGGCTATATTAATGACGGTGATAAAAAAGCGGCTTTGTATATCTCAGAACAATTCAAAAAAATAGGATTAAATCCCATAAATAAATCAGGTTATCTGTATCCTTTTTCTTTTTCGGTAAATACATTCCCGGGTAAGTGTGAGGTAAAGGTAGATGGCAAATTATTAATACCCGGCAAGGATTATATCTTAGACCCGGCTTGCCCTTCAATAAAAAAATCTTTTAAAATTGTCAAAATTTCCAGCCCTAAAAAATATCCCGAGAACCCAAAAAAAATGGCGCTGCTTTACGATACGTCGTATAGCATGAACAAAACCGATTTGGCAAAGGCTCCGACTTTCGATTTAAAAATAAATTTACAAAAAAAACTAACCTGGAGCGTAGCTACTGAGCAGGAAAATAAAGCCGGCATTGATATTTTAATAAATTCTGTAGCCTATAACCCTAAAAAAATAAGCGTAAATATTAAATCCAAATTGATGGAACATGAAGCCAATAATGTGATTGGCTATATTGAAGGAACCGAAATTAAAGACACGTTTATTTTATTGACTGCCCATTACGACCATTTGGGAATGATGGGCAAAACCATATTTCCCGGAGCCAATGATAATGCCAGCGGAGTAGCCATGATGCTGGATATGGCCAATTATTTCACCAAAAATCCCTGTAAATATTCCATCGCTTTTATGGCTTTTGCGGGTGAAGAAGCCGGACTGATAGGCAGCAAACATTATACCGATAATCCATGGACTGAATTGCCTTTGGGTAAAATAAAATTTTTAATAAATATGGATTTAATGGGAAGTGGCGAAAAAGGAATAGCGGTGGTAAATGCCACTATTTTCCCGGAGTATTTTAATAAACTGAAAGCCGTGAACGACAGTATGAAATATTTAACCGGTTTTAAAATGAGAGGTAAAGCTGCCAACAGCGACCATTACTGGTTTGTGGAACGGGGTGTAAAAGGATTTTTCTTTTATTTGATGGGTGATTATAACCATTATCATGATATATATGATAACCGCGACAACCTGAAATTAGGCGAATTTTACGACAAATCGTTTTTATTGATTCGCGATTTTATTTTAAAAATTTAAAATCGCAAAGGACATTTGCAGCCATTGCTGAAATAGCCTTTTGGTTTGCCGTGGCGTTTTGTTGAACTGCAAGATGAAACCAAAAAGATTCCCAACAAACCAATAATCAACATTATTTTAATCCTCTTCATACATTTACAAAAACGCCGCAAGTTCGGAATTATTATTGAGACGGGCAAATTTTGCAAAAGGCAGTAATATTGTCAAAACGATCAGCCCAATGCATAAAACTCTATCCTTTCAAACGAATGACTTCTTATTATTTCATCATCTTTTGTTGTCCGCACTATATGAAACAAAAAAATTTGCGTTCCAAGCCTCTTTCCCATTATTCACCCTCACAAAATAAATCCCCTCTTCCACCCCTAAATCCAAACCAATCACTTTTTCAACCATTTTAACCATTTTAACCATCCTTCCCATCATATCATACACCTCAATTGAAACATCCTTTCCGGGATTTTCAATTTCAATACTGAAATTCCCATCATTTGGGTTGGGGTAAATTTTAATCTGCCTTTGGCTGATGGATAATTGAGTAATTCCAACCGTTACATTTTTACAGGTTTGGGAAGTGCATCCGGCCAAGTTGGTGACTTTAAGGCACACGTTATATTGGTCAGATGATTTTATAATATGGGTGTAATATCCGGTGGAGGTGGTGGCGCTATCGGTGGTGCCAAACTTCCATTGATATTTGGTATTTCCCTGAACAGTGGCTCTTAAATCCACTTTATTTCCTGTGGTTGTAAAACTAAAATCTGAATCAGGATTAGAATTAACAGTGAGGGCTTTGGTTAAAGAATCTGAACAGCCGTTGGTAACCACAGCAACCAATGTTACATTAAACGTAGTTGTACTTGAAATTAGAAATTTGTGTTTTGGTTCTTGGGATTTACTTGTTTGGCCATCACCGAATTTCCAGTTATAGCCTGTTGCATCTTGCGATTTATTTACAAATACAGCCGAATCAGTTTCACATACATCTTCGGTTGTAAAATCAGCTTTGGATTGGGGTTTTATTTCTATAGTTTTGGTTAAGGTATCGGTGCAGCCGTTGTCAGAGGCTAAGATAAGTGTCGTGGTTGAGGTTCCTGCGGCAGCAAATTTATAAGAAGGATTTTCGAGCGTGGATGTGGCTTCCGTATTAAAATTCCAGTTGAAGTAAGTGGTAATTGGGGATGATGGTTTTGTACCGGTAAACTGAAATATGGTAATGGTTCGGCTGCAGGCTAAATCATAGGTGAAGTCGGCTTTGGGGGATGGTTTTATTGTGATTGTTTTTTTGATGGTGTCATTGGGAATGGTACAATTGTCTTTTAGAATCAAGGTTAACGTTAAGGTTGAGGTTGAGGCTAAGGTTAAGGTTGAGGTTGTGTCAACGAGTTTGTTATTTAACACCCAATAAAATTTATAAGCTTTTGTATTGCCACCATGGGCAGTAGCTGTGTAATTTATTTTTTGACCGGAACAAATGGTGGTATCCCTTAAATTAGTGCTTGCTTTTAATGGTGGTTTTACGGTTACATTAAATTCTGCCGTATCTCCCAATGCTTCGCAGCCATCGTTTACGATTAGTTGGATTTTTAATGTTTTTGAGGTGATAAATTTTAGTGAATCAGATTCTGATAAAATGGTATTTGTTATTAAATCTTTCCATTGGTAATTGTAATATTTGGGAATTCCACCGGTTACTGTGGCTTTATAATATAGAGTGTGGCCGGCACAAAGTGAGCTATCTCTAAACGTATTTTTTATGACCACCGGTTTTCGTTGGGTAATGGTTAAATAAGCTGTATCGAGCATGTTGGTGCATCCATCGGTAAGTATTATGGCCAGTTTTTCTAAGGGATCGGATGGAAAGTAATCTAAGGTATCTTTTAAAACATTTTGTCCTTTTTTTAAGTTAAACCATAATTTTGGAGAACTTATAAAATACCATTGAAACTTATAGTTTAAGGAATCTCCTCCTGTAAAATAGTAAGGAACTCTTAATATTCCATCTCCGCAAACAGCCGTGTCGGTGAAAGCCAAAACCGTTTTGATGGGTTGTCTCACCCGTATTAGTTTAAAGGCGGTGTCGGGTTTTCCACAGCCGCTACTATCTCCTATTATTATTTTGTAGGTTGTTGTTTTTATTGGCCAAACCACTGGTTGCCTTGCCAAAGAATCTGTCATATTGTATTTTGGGCTCCATTTCCATTTGGTACCGCCATAGGTACTAAGTTTTATACTGTCGCCATAGCAAATGGATTCGGGTTTTCCGGGGTCGGCTTTGTCTTTGGAATAAATGAGTAGCCGAAGTCCATCGGCCTTGTAATTACTTTGAACTACAGGATTTGTACTTCTGATTCGTATTCTGTATTTACCCGAAGAGGCGGATTGAAAAAGCGGTAGAACACCTTTTACAACTCCGGCTTTATTAGTTTTGAGCCTTCCAAGTTCCTGTTCTTTCCCATCAAATCTCCCAAATTCATCACTCAATTCTGCTATAAAAAAATTGCTGGTATCGTATTCCCCATCTTTTGTATAGGGTACTATTATAGTATCTCCGGCACAATAAGGGCCAGTTGAAACATGGCCCCGCCTGATGGCATAGTCATATGTTTTGGCTACAAAGCTACACTGACCTCTCCATGGGCTCTTAATGGTTAAAGGTTTTAATTTTAAAGAATCATTAAAAGCGCCGGTAAAAACAATATTGTTTGAATCCGGTTTTATTTCATAAATCACCGGAATCCATCTTACCCATAAAGCATTGCCCATACTGTCTAATTTGGCAAATCCAGAAAAATAAAAATTTAAAGTATTTGAATCCTTTAACCCGCCAATAGAAACAATATTTGATTGTTTATGCTGAAAGAAAGAGAAGTAAACGTTATTCTCTTTATCAAAATTTAATCTTGACCACCATTCAAGCGTAAAACCTCCCCATACAGTATCTCTTTCAGTTGCGAAGTCTATCCATTTAGCACCTTTTTTTGTACTTACTGTTCCAACATATGGATAGGCAGTTCCGGCAGAATATTTATTTGCCGATTTATACCATTTATTTCCAAAATAAATACTGTCAAAAGCATATCCACATACGTATATATTATTTGTATCTGCGGCCCCTATGTCTAGCAGCGATTCCTGAAGCGTTGTATCCTTATTTATTAATTCACTTGAAATAAATCTTCCGGAAGGGGATAAAACGATAAATAATCCCTTATAGAATTTATTTGGGAAAATATACTTTTTGTTGTTAATAGTTTGGGTTCCTCCCAGCAAATTGCACGCAAGATATAAATTATCATCTTTTGCTACCTGCATCCGCATGGCTATAAAATTATCAGTGGACTTATCCGACAATTCCTTAACCCAAACAATGCTGTCATAATTAAGTGAGTATTTTACTACGATTGATTTTGTTGATGAATAACTAACTTTAACTGAATCACGTTTTGAATAAAAAACCCCATTACCAATAATACAATTCAAATAAAAATTGTTTTTTGAGTCCAAATCCATCTGATTTGTAGCGGTTAAATATAAAACGGATGGACTAAGTGAAGCTTTATACAAAACACGATATTCAGATAAATTTAATGAACTGTCGTATATAGCAATAAACCCTTTCCCTTCATTGCTATTGTTAGTAATACTATCAGTAGCGCTTAAAATTAATATTTTGCAATCATAAAAATATCCATAAACCATAATTCTATTATTTGATAACAGCTTAATATCCTTGAAATGCAATAAACTATTACCCGTCGTTTTTTTGGTATAAATGTTATTATATTTAGTTAATGTTCCTTGCACATTGAATTTTGTTAGTAAAATATCATCTGTGTAGGATGATCGTCTCTCAGATTTTGAAACAAATGTTTTCGTTTTAATTTTAAGCGTATCTCTATATTCAACCACTATAAAACTATTATGATTTCCATCTATGGCAATTCCCCTTGCCGTGTTACTATTACTGCTACTCAAAGATTCAGCCCAAAGGTGTGATTGGCTAAATCCGGTTATGGATGATAGAAGTATTAATGAAATAGTAAGAATTCTATTCATAATTAATTTGGTAAAAAAATGCAGGAATTTTGAGTCCTGCACTTCAAAAATAAGTTTATACCATTAATTGCATTCATTTTCTAATTGAATAAATTTCAATTAACGAAGTTAATTGATTATTATTAACAAAATGAATTTAGTTAAAATTGAATTGAAGGTCTAAAGAACCGACGCCACAAGTGGGTGCATTTACCGTTAGAACAATAGGGTTAAGTCCACATCCGGAGCATGCTGAAAGACTTTGATTTGAAAAACTGCCTCCGCTTCCAAATATACGGGGTGTACAACCCGGTGCATATACATTAATATGGTCTATCCCCGTAAGTGACATGCAGGTCGGCGGGGTTGGAGTTGTATTATTTTGAGTCCCGGCATTAACTGTTAAGGAAGCTAACACATTACTACTGGCATCACATATGTCTATGGTATAATTACAAGCTGTGACATTAATGCCGTTAACATAAATTAATTGGGCCTTTGCAAAATTAGAAATTGCCATAAAGGCCAAAAACGAAGAAATAATTAATAATTTTTTCATAATTTTTTTTATTTGTTTCCTCAAAGCTAACAGCATTGTTTTGTATAAATCAAGCTTTTACCCCAAATATCATTAGAAAGCAGGATAAAAATCATTAGAAAACAGGATGGTTTTCTTATCGGTTGGTGTCTCCACCAAACGAAACCATCACTTTCTGATTCCAAACCACACCCCCATTATTCACCCTCACCAGATAAATCCCTTCTCCCACATCCAAATCCAGACCAATCACTTTTTCAACCATTTTAACCCTTTTAACCCTTCTTCCCATCATATCATACACTTCAATAGAAATTTCCTTTCCCGGATTCTCAATTTCTATGATAAAACTTCCGCTATTCGGATTTGGGTAAATTTTAAAACCCGAAGACCTGGAAATATCAGAAATCCCAACCGTTACATTTTTGCAGGTTTGAGAAGTGCAAGCGGCCAGATTGGTAACTTTAAGGCACACGTTGTATTGGTCAGAAGATTTTATAAAATGGGTGTAATATCCAACAGTGGTGGTGGCGCTATCGGTCTCGCCTCCGGCGAGACCAAACTTCCATTGGTATTTTGTATTTCCCTGCACGGAGGCTCTTAAATCCACTTTAGTACCCGTAGTTGTAAAACTAAAATCAGAATCGGGATTGGTATTAACAGTCAGGGCTTTGGTAATAGAATCCGAACAACCGTTGGTCACCAAAGCTACAAGGCTTACATTAAATGTAGTGGTACTTGAAATTTGGAATTTGTGCCTTGGATCTTGGGCCTTTGAACCCTGGCCATCTCCGAATTTCCAGTTATAGCCTGTTGCATCTTGGGATTTATTTACAAAAACAGCGCTGTCACTTTCGCATACATCTGTCGTTTCAAAATCCGCTTTGGATTGGGGTTTTATTTCAATGGTTTTTATAAGGGTATCGGTGCAGCCGTTGTCAGAGGCTAAGATTAAGGTTGAGTTTGAGGTTCCTGCGGCGGCAAATTTATGTGATGGATTTTCGAGGGTGGAGGTGTTTTCATTATTAAAATTCCAGTTGAAGTAGGTGGTTATGGGGGATGGCGGTTTTGTTCCGGTAAACTGAAATTTGGTAATGGTTCGGCTGCAGGCTAAATCATAGATGAAGTCGGCTTTGGGGTTGGGAAGTACAGTAACGAATTTGACTGCTGTGTCTTTGCAATTTTTATCGGTTATGGCGGTCAGGCTAACTTTGTAATTGCCGGTTTTTAAATAGCGCTTGGCTATTACATCTTTACCCATGGTAATGCTTTGGTCGCCCAAATCCCATTGATAGCTTATTTTGCCGGTGTCTTTTTTAATTTTAAAATCAAAGCTATGTTGATTAAAACATTGTGAAGAATCATTTATTTCAAAGCCTACCAAAGATTGAGGGTAAACATGGACTGTTTTGCTTAATGAATCCATGCAACCTGCCGTACTTTCAGAAACTAATTTAATAGTATAAGTTCCTTTGTTATTAAAGCTTTTCTTAGCAATACTGTCTGTAATACTGGTGTTGTCTTCAAAATACCAGATGGATTGTTTTCGGTTATCGTCTTTGTACGTGGTGGTTTCTTTAAAACTAAACGCATTGTTTTTTAAGCACTGTCCCGTATCAGAAATTGTGAAACTTGACTGGACGCATGGATTTTTTATGGTAATGGTATCACCACTCCAACAGCCTGCGGAGTCTAATACCTTTAACCAAAAGGTTCCTTTATTGTATGTTATAATATTGTTTTTTTTACTCCCTGTATTCCATTGGTAGGATAGGTATTTATTGGCAGGGGCTAAGATAGCCGCAAACGAATTGCAAAAAGAAGTATCCCTTCCAAGATAGGGTTTTGGGTCTTTGATGTAAATGGTTATTTTAACGGTATCAATAATATCGCGGTAATAGTTAACTAAGGTTACATTATAATTTCCGGGTTTTTTATAAATATGGTAAATACCTGTTGTTTTTTTTGATATGTTGTTTGTTCCTGATGACGGGTCTCCGAATATCCATTTTACCGAATCTTTGGGATAAGTGGGGTCGGAAAAATAAAAAAGGGTTGAATCATTTATACAATTTCTGGTTACTTCAAATGATTTATCCCAAAAATAGGAGGAAATAAAATTTGGTAATCCGCCCCAGCAATTGGCCGTGCCTAGGTCAAGATATTTACGCCGTACCCTGCAAGCAACACCCGCTGAGTCAGGCGCATGGATTACATTTACATATTTATCAGTCATTTCATTGAAATATATTTTATGATCAGAACCTAATTGTAGATAAACAGACCAATTAAGATTATTTGAAGTACTATCCACAATAATTCCGGATGCTATAAAAGCCGATTTATTAGCTGCATTAAGGTTATATTGAAATACCTTTTGATGATAAACAGAGGTTAAATATAAAAAATTGCTTTTAGGTGAAAATTCTACCCCATAAGTTGCTTCATTTGTAATCTTTGACGTTTTAAAACGCCATATATTGCTTACTTTACCCGTAGCCGCATCAAAGTCGCCAATGCAAGTGGTATCATATCCTGTTCCCCCATAATTATTATACGCTATTTTCCTGCCGTTCGGTGATATCTTCATACATCCCCATGTGTTACTATTTATTCTACCTGCAGTTGGTCCTAGTATAAATCCGGTTTTGCTTTTTACCGGGTTTTTATCAACACCCGATGATGTTATTAAATAAGCATATAGGGTATCGGTAGTATATCTTTGGGTAATCAACCAGAAATCTTTCCCATTGATATGTTTTACACCGGTCAGTTTTTCGCAGATTGGTGTTACCAATGACATATTTTTTTTACCTGATACAATATCTCCTTTTCCCGAATTAAGTTTCATATTCAACTCACTGTATTTTAAACCATTTGCGCCGCCATTGGTATCAACAGTAAAGATATAATATATATTTGTGCTGTCGGGTCGAGGAATTATCAAGGCCGACTGGGTGGACGACCAAAATGTCCAACCCACATCATAACCGCCTTTCAAACCCGTTCCGTTTGGCATAATGGTATGCGTGCTGTCCCAAACACTTCCACCATCAGTATAGAATAATAATCTGCCATTTTTTGTGCTGATGGTGGCACATCCTTTTGCTGCATTAATTCTTCCATTGCTCAGGACGGTTGGTTTACCTTTGTTAAAATCCAAACCAGCTTTATTACCAAAGTACCAAATATTGGTCTCTTTTTGGGCAAAACCCTGATAATAGATAAGAAACATTAATATTAAAGGAAAATATTTCATTTTTGGCATCTTTTGTATCATAACAAAGATAATGGGATTATAGATTAATCTAAAAGTAATTCTCACCATTCACTACTGAATGATGAGAATTGCTTTTAATAAAAATTAATAAAGGGTTATGGCAAAACTAGTGTAACAATTTCTATATAGGTAAACTAACTCGGTTGATATGTCCATTTGAA
>CAYHCM010000043.1:0-25657 GCA_964355045.1 uncultured Chitinophaga sp.
TCTTTTACAGCCTCATATCCAATATTTGGTAAAGAAAAATCAAAAGTAGAAGTAACCGATAATAAATTACAGGGTCAACTTTTTTATTTAATAAGCGGACATGGCGGCCCCGACCCGGGGGCAAATTGTAAAAAAAATGGAAAATTATTGTGTGAAGATGAATATGCGTATGACATTGTGCTTCGCTTGGCCCGAAATTTAATATCGCACGGAGCAAAAGTTTTTTTAATAGTTGTTGATAAAAATGACGGAATCCGAGAATCGAACTATTTGAAGCACGACCATGATGAAACAACTTATGATGGAAAAACAATTCCTCTGAACCAGGTTAAGAGATTAAAACAACGAACAGATTTAATTAATAAATTGTATAAAACATATGAAGGAAAGTATAAACAGAAGCTCATAGAAATTCATATTGACAGCCGAAATGAAGATAAAAAAATCGACTTGTTCTTTTATCATTTTCCAGGCAGTGATGCAGGCAAAAAAACAGCAGAAAAAATGTTGGAAACGGTAAAAGAGAAATATAATACCCATCAAAAAGACCGCGGATACACGGGGGTAGTAGAAGAGCGAAACCTTTATTCGCTGCGCCAAACCTTGCCGCTTTGTATTTATATTGAAATAGGAAATATTACAAATGAGTTTGACCAACGCCGGATTTTGATTCCAAATAACAGGCAGGCTTTGGCTAACTGGTTGGCTGAGGGATTGATGAAATAGATTAATAATGAAAATCAAATTTTTAAACCAAGAATATAATTATGGAATAAAAATTCTGCAAAATAATCCTAAATTTGTGCTATGGAAACCATTACAATTGAAATTCCGGATTCAATTACCAAGAAGGAAGAATTGGCGGATGATGGAATGTACAAATTAATGCAAGAAGTAAATTTTTCTGAAAAGGTAAGTCTCGAGACTGTTTTTAGGAAATTAAGGCATTAACTGTTGGTAGAAATAATCAAAAAAAATTTTAATATAATAAAAAGCAGAATGGAATCAACAATTATCCGTCAAAAACTGCACAACTATTTAGAAGTTGCTAATGAAAAGAAAATTAAAGCTATTTATACAATGATGGAGCAAGATGTAGAAGAATCATTAGTTGCATATTCTGACGACCTAAAAAAAGAATTAGACCAAAGGTTGTCTGACTACAAAAATGGTAATGTTGAAATGATAACAGCTAAACAAAGTAAAGAACGGATTTCTAAAATAATGAAAGATAAATTTGGGTAGGAATGTTAATCACATAATACATCCCATAGCTCAAAAGGAATTAGAAACTTCTGTGGAATGGTATTCTATACGAAGTGAAAAAGCGGTAAGAAATTTTATTTTAGAAGTTGGAAACACAATAGAAACCATTTGTTCAAATCCTTATCAGTTCAGAAATGAATATAAAAACTTTCATGAATTAGGCTTAAAAAAATACCCTTTTAGTATTATTTATGTAATAAATGACTCCCTAAATTTAATTGTTATTACTTCTGTGTTTCATCATAAACGGAATCCAAAAAAGAAATTTAGAAAATAAAACTAAGGTCAATCATAAAAAATAACATCATATTTTAACTAAAAAAAAACAAATTTCAAAATCTCAAAACCTAAATTCCAAAAAATATGAAATCGAAGATTCAAAGTCTGTCCCGTCTTTTCGGGAAATTCAAAAGTTTAAAAATAATAAAAATGAGTAATCTTAAAATTACAGGTTTAATTGTATTTACCCTATTAGGATTAAATTCTTTAATGGCCCAGGATACTTCAAAGCAGCGAACCCGCCTTGTTCGGTTTGAAGTAATAGATGGTGACACGTTCCCTGTTTATGCATTTGATGAGTTTATTTTGCGTGACCTGAGGGATCCGGAAGCGTATAAAAAATACCTGCGCCTGGTAAGAAATATTAAAAAAACTTTGCCGTATGCGAAACTGGCAGCCTTTCGTTTGCAAATGATGGAAGACAACCTTAACCAATTAAAAACCAAACGGGCTCGAGAAAAATATATTAAACAAACCGAAAAGGCCATTAAAGAAGATTTCATGAAAGATCTTCAAAACTTATCAAAAACACAGGGCATGCTTTTAATGAAATTAATTCATCGTGAAACAGGTCTTACCACGTTTGAAATTTTAAAACATTACAGAGGAAGCGCTTCTACCTTGTTTTGGCAAAGCATGGCCCGGTTTTATGGTTCAGACACAAAAGTAACCTACGATCCGGTAGAAGATTATCAGATAGAGCACATTATTCGTTCACTTGAAATAGAAGATAAATAATGAAGTTGGATATACTGGTATTTGCAGCCCATCCTGATGACGCGGAATTGTCATGCTCAGGCACTATATTGCATCATATTGCCATGGGCAAAAAAGTTGGAATTATTGACCTAACACGGGGAGAATTAGGCACTCGTGGATCGGCTGAACTTAGGGAAAAGGAAGCTGAAAAGTCGTCAAAAATTATGGGAATTCATGTTCGCGAAAATTTGGGTTTGGCTGACGGCTTTTTTGAAAACACTAAAGAAAGCCAATTAAAAGTAATTAAAGTTATTCGAAAATATCAGCCTGATTTGGTTTTGGCCAATGCCGTTACCGACCGGCATATTGACCACGGAAGGGCTGCTGAATTGGTTCATAGCGCATGCTTTTTATCCGGATTATCCAAAATTATTACTGGTGATTTAAAGGCTTGGAGACCTAAACGGGTTTTAAATTACATTCAGGATTACTATCAGAAACCTGATGTGATTGTTGACATTACCCCTTGGTTTAACAAGAAAAAAGAATGTATTCTCGCATTTTCAAGCCAATTTTATAACCCTGATAGTGCCGAACCGGAAACACCCATATCCAATCAAAATTTTTTTAAATTTTTAGAAGGTCGTTCACGCGCAATGGGGCGGCTTATTGGTGTAGAGTTTGGCGAAGGATTTGTTTCCAAAACCCCTGTAAATATTAAAGATTTAACAGAGATTTAATTTTTTTAATACTACCCTTTTTTCAAATAAGTTTGCAGCCTTCAATTTTACTCATAAAATAAATATGCTTTTAGTAGCCGATAGCGGATCAACCAAATGTGACTGGATACTTGTAAAACCTGATGGAGAGAGATTAGAAACCTCCACTATGGGTTTTAATCCGTTTTTTCATTATTCAGAACTTATAGAAAATGAACTTAATAAAAATAAATTATTTAACCAATATGCCGATAAAGTAGAACAAATTATTTTTTTTGGAGCAGGTGCCTCAAGCGATGCACGAAATTTAATTGTTGAAAATGGTTTAAAAAACGTTTTTAAAAATGCTAAAAATATTAATGTTGACCACGATGTGAAAGCTGCCGCAATAGCTACAGCGGAAGACAACCCCGGAATTGTGTGTATTTTAGGAACAGGTTCAAATTCTTGTTATTTTGATGGGAATACTATTTCAGAAAAAATCCCAGCTTTAGGATATATTTTGGGAGATGAAGGGAGCGGGGCTTATTTTGGTAAAATTTTATTGAGCAAATATTTATACCATAAGCTTCCTGTTGAGTTGGCAACCTCCCTCGAAAATGAATACGGAGTTACCAAAGAATCCGTTTTTGAAGGGGTTTATAACAAACCAAATGCTAATGTTTATCTGGCTTCGTTTATGAAATTTGCCCATGAAAACAAGGAACATCCTTTTTTTAAAGAAATGATATATAACGGACTTTCAGCATTTATAAATCTTCATGTGTGGTGTTTCGAAAATTTCAGGGAAGTGCCGGTTCATTTCGTGGGTTCAATAGCCTACCATTTTAGGGATGTATTGGAAAATGTTGCAAAAAACTACCGATTTAGATTAGGCCGGATTATTAAAAAACCTATTTCTTCGCTGGCTGATTATTATTGCAAAAAACTGAATTATCCGATAGGGAAAATTCAATAGGCAATGGGTAAAATTCCAAATTCCAGAATAGTTACTTCAAAGTAGGATGCAAAAAAACAGGAGCGTAAATTAATTTCCACAAAATAATTAGGATAAGGAATTATCTTCAGATTTTAGAAGAGTTTGTCTTATTTCATTTTAGTGATTAAGATAAGAGCCATCCGTTATTTTCTCCTTTTGTTAAGGATTTATAATTTTATGTAGATTTTTCTCTTATTATATATTATTCAATTCACGTTCAAGGTCGGCAATACTGGGCAATGTTGATTTTAGATTTTTGGGAATTGCTTTGGTTAGTTTATAATCGGCCACGCCAATTGGCTGATTAATTCCGGCCAAAGCATAGTCGGCAATAACTTTATTTTTTCCTTTACACAGCATCAGGCCAATTGTTTTATTTTCTTCTGCAGTTCTTAATTTGTCGTTTACCAAATTGAGGTAAAAATTTAATTTTCCGGCATCCTCGGGTTCAAAATCACGTGCCTTTAGTTCTACCACTACATAGCATTTCAATTTTATATTATAGAACAACAGGTCGGGAGCAAAATCTTTTTTCCCTACTTTCATCCTGTATTGCCTTCCCAAAAATGCAAAACCTTGCCCCAGTTCTAATAAAAATTTGGTTATATGCTGGCATAGTTGGTCTTCAATATTGCGTTCATTGGCTTTTTCAGTTATTGTAATAAAATCAAAAATGTAGGGGTCTTTAAAGAGTTGCTGTGCTAAATCACTTTGTGGCTTGGGTAAAGTGGTGCTAAAATTATTCGATTTTTTGGTTTTTACCTGCCGTTTATAAAGGTTGGTTTCAATCATGTGCAGCAATACATTTCTGCTCCATCCATTGGCAATACTTTGGCTTATATACCAAAGCCGTTGAGTTTGATTATTTACCTTGTTTAACAATGTGAAATGATGTGCCCACGATATCTTCAAAATATCAAGTTGAATGAACAAAACATCCACCAGTTCTGGGTTTGAGTCTATTTGTGCAACCAGTGGTTGCACAATTGCAAGTTCCTTTTTTTTGGTTTTTTTAGAGGCAATTTTGGTCTCTGGTTTTTTGTCAAACATTTCTAATTGTGCAACCACTGGTTGCACAAATTCATTTAGGGGGTAAGCCTGAGCAAAAGCCCGCATATAGCTGAGGTTTCGGGACGAAAATCCTTTGAGCGATGGAAACGATTTTTGAATATCTTTTGCTAAAAGTTCAATAATTTTTGATCCCCATCCTTCGGTATCCTGTTTTTGTAAAATAGAAGTTCCAATATTCCATTAGAGCCAAAGCAAATGACGGTTTACCGATTGCATGGCACGGTGTTGGGATAAAACGATTTGCTGTTTTATTTGCGTTAAAAACAGTTTGTATTCGGTGTCATTCGTGCGAGATGTCATTTGTGAATTGGTTTTTTCTTTTGGTTTGCCTCACAAAAATAATAATTTGAAAATTAATTCAGGTTTATTGTAGTAAAAATCACCTCTTCATAATCCGAATAATTCCGGCCCCGTTATACGAATGCATTTCACCATTGTACATGGCATCGGCCATTACCGGCCCCATTTTAAACATACCGGGTGAAACCGCCCTTACAGCATAGTAATAATAGGTTTGAAACGGTTGAGATAAGTTAATAAACAAATTAATCCGGTCATCTCTGATATCGCGATGGATTGGCTCATCATTATTTTTTATCCAGTTCATCCCGGGAATTTCTTTTATACGCGGGTTTTCTATTTCAAAACCTGCCGGAAGCATATCGGTTATCACTACGTTGTCAATGTTGTTTGAATACGATTTTTCAATACTTATTCTTACAATTACCAAGTCGTTTTGTTTAAAGGTGTTTCCTGAAATCATGTTTCCGTTTCTGTCAAAAAAATGTTTTCTCACCTTTATAAAATTGTCTTCTTCCTTAAAATCGCCGGTAGCACTAATACCTTCCGTTTGCACGAAATAATACAATTTTCCCTTGCCGCTTGTTGTAATCTGAAGTTCAGTTCCTGACAGTAACTTGCTATCCAAAACCAACGTTTTACCGCTGCAATTTCCTATTATTTTTCCATCCACCTTTATACTGGCTGTACTTGTATTTCCTGCTGATTCACGGGCTATTTTACCAAGAGCCAACATGCCGAAAGCCCTTTCCTGGGTGCTTAAATATTTTCGGGTTTTAAAAGAACTGCTTATATGCCCGGCCATTACCCCAACTTGCTTATTTCCCGGGTCTGCTATCATTAAAGCATATAAGGCCACCGCTTCGTCTCTTACATCCGAATAAAAACTTCCGCCACTTTGTTTTACTGAAATTTCACCAGAAAATGAATTGGGCAGCATATCCCAAAATTTAGATTTATCACCCGAAATAGCATAGGCCGCTGATAATAAATACTTGCAATCCAAAGCCAATAAGGTTTGATTTTGTTTGTAATAATTCATAGTTCCTATGTCAGGTTTTCCGGCAAGGGATAATACAAATAAACTATATGCCACTTCCTTGGGTGCTATCGCTCTGTTTTGATCACGATTGTAGTAATAAGAAATTGTTTCGCGGCTTTTAACACGGTTTTTTAAATAGTCCAAAATTTTATCAATAGCCGAACCATCCACTTCAAATCCTGCTTTTTTGGCTTCCAATAAAAAATGGGCTGAATACACTGTTGCCCACCAATTTTCGGAGCCTTCACCATCCCATAAAGTTATAGCTCCGTTATACAATTGCCTCATCATTATTTTGCGAATGGCTTCCTGAACATTATAATTTGCATAGGCCTTATTGTTTTCCTTAAGGTTCATCATATCGGCCAAATCGCCATAATACAATTGAGGAAAGGCAGATGAAACCGTTTGTTCGGTGCAGCCGTAAGGATATTGAATCAAATAATTAATCTGGTCGGCAAATTCTATGATTGGCGAACGGCTTATCACAAATTTTGTCTTAATGGTAGAGGGTATAAATCCGTTAGAAGAAAGGCTTAATTTTTTTGTAAGGCCACCTTCCACATTTCCGTTAGAAACTCTTTTTTGCAATGATGTGGTTGGCCTTATGGTGATATCTGTTTCTTCCAAAAACTTTTCGCCCATGGCATTTACAGACACGGATACTTTACAGATTCCAATGTTATTTCCCGCCACTATTTTATAAGTTACGGTGGTTTCTCCATTAGGCTTTAGACTTATGGATTCGTTTATGTTATCAACCCTTTTTAAATTGCCAGTTAAATTTAAAACCACTTTTCCTGAAGAATTATTTGCAGTGGTATTTGAAATAGTGACAGGCATAAGTACTGTATCACCAGGACTTAAGAACCTTGGCAACGAAGTGCTGAGAACGACAGGGTCGGCCACTTTTAATTTTTCTTCTGCACTGCCAAAATTTTCATCTTTATATGCTACTGCCATTAATCGTATCTCTCCAGAAAATTGGGGGATTTCAATATTAAACGTAATTTCACCTGAATTGGCATCTGTAATTCCGCTCCAGCTCGATACCAATTTTACCCTTTTGTTAGGCAAAGGATTGACCCGTTTTGTTAAATTATAACCATCACCCCCTGTGAATGAAACACTGTTTTTTATTTCAGGTAATAAAAGTGGGTAAAGGTCAAAAGCTATAACTTCAAGTGCTTTTTTTGAATAAAAAAATTCATACGGGTCGGGCGTTTTGTAATTGGTGAGTTGTAAAATCCCTTCGTCCACCGCGGCTAAAGTTACCTTACAACCCGGCCTTGCTTTTACTGTAACCTTTTGTTTAGTTCGTGAACGGGCACTTTTTGCCGCTATTATTTTTACAGGAATTTTTCTGGATAATTCCTGTACTAAAATTGGCTTGTATCCATGAGCTACCGTCAAGGGCATATCACTTTCGGTATGAGGTTTAATAAGTGTTGCAGTTATATACACGTTAGGAATTGATTTTTCATTGAGGTTAACCGACAAGGAAGCGGCTCTGTTTTTTACATCCAAATAATGATATTCCAAAATACCATCGCCTTCCAGGGTAACCAACATTTTTCCGTTAAACGGAGTTTTAAAAAGTATTCGGGCCGAGGAACCACTTTCATAAGTTGTCCGGTCTGTTTCAATATCAATATTTCCTTCGCGATCCACTTCAAATCCATTTCCATAATCGCCCCACCAACCGTAACTATAGAATGAGGTAGAAACGTAGGTATTAGAACCTGGGCGGGCTATCCGTATTTCATAATCTCCGGGGCTTCGTGGAATGAACTGATAGAAAGCAGTAGCTCCATTAATAATAATTTCTCTGTCTTCAATTGTTTTTTGGCTCAATTGCGATTCATACCTGAAATAATCTCCGGCTTTGCTCAACACCGTTTTGTATTCATTTTTAATAACTAAAATTTTTGCTTTAGCATTTCCCAGAGCTTTGTCGTCTTTATTCAAGGCAATCAATCCAAATTTCACAGCTTGATTGAGTTGGCAATAATAGTAACCATCATTTTTTATTCCATAAAAAACATCCTGCGTAATTATTTCTGAGAGGGTGGCTTTGCTTACCGGGCGGCCATTTTCATCAAATACGGTGGTATAAAAACTGGCTTGCAAAATTCCCCGGTCTTTAAAATAAGTTGGCGTTTGATAACCAACGGATGAATTTCCATTTGCATCTGTAACCCCTTCCATATTTACATTTTCATAATTTACATTTGTTCTGGAAAGGTCAAAATCAAATTTTGGGTAGTTTTTAGACTCAAACGATTTTTCTTTAACCTGAATTTCACATTCATAATTTCTATTGGCAGCAGGTGGCCCAAAGAAATTTACTGCATTTATTTTTAAACGCATTGAATCTCCGGGTTTATAAAATTGTTTATCCAAGTCGGCTTTTACCTTAATTCGGTCGGGCATAAATTCCTCAACCATCACGGTTTTTGAAGCTAACAAAACATCATTGGAAGTGTAAATTTCAATGGTGTACATTCCACTAACGGCAGCCGGCGACAACTCAACCGAAGCTTCCACTGATCCCTGGTCGTTTACCGATTTTTTCAAAAATTTTAAATCTTTGCCATTAGGCAAAAGCACTTTCATTTTTATTGGAATGCTTCCCGGAAACTGCCATTGCTCATTGCGAATAATAGCCGAAAAATTAATTTTTTCACCCGGTCTGTAAATATCTCTATCACCATAAACAAAGGCTCTTAGGCCTGTTGAATTTTTCCTTACGCCACCAATATCAAAGCGCGACGTTTCAACCATGGTGCTGTTAAAAGGCAAATAATTAAAATCATTTCCTGTTTTGGCCACAATCATCGAAGGTTTAAATCCTTTAATATTTTTATTTGTTAATTTTATTTCACCATACCCATCCGAGTTGGTGGTGGCTGTTCCAATTTTTTGATTATTGTTTCCGTAGAGGGTTAAATTTACCCCGCCAACTGTGGCAGCAGAACTGATAGAATTTACAAATACATAGGCTCTATCATTACTGATACGAGCTATCAATCCTAAATCGGATAATGAAATAAACTTTGAATCACGCAGGTAATATTCCTCTTCAGATGAAATTTTGATATGATAAATACCTTTAAAATCTTTTAAAGCATCCGGAAATTCAAAATGAAATAAACGGCTTGAACCTCGTTTGGGAAGGGTTTTGGTAATTATTTCTTTTTCATAAACCACATCACCGGTTTCGTAGTCATAATCGCTTCCATAATAGGATGTCTGCGTTTCCTCTTCCCCATAATATTCTTCATCATATTCATTGCCCGAAGGGTAATAGCCATGCCTTCTTGAGTTTAAAATATTGTTTTCATAAATTTTAGAAATAGTAACTTTTATTTTTTCAACATTATTAATTTTAACCTCCAAATTTCGATTACCCCGGCTTGCCATATAAATGCCTTTTGAATCCATAAATGTAATGGAAGGTTCTAATTTGCCGAACAGGATTGAGTTGCTATAATCTTCCTTCAAAGTACCGCCAACTGAGCCTTTCAATCCTTTTTTCAATAAAACCTGATAGCTTCTACTCATATCAAATTGGTCGGAAGTAATTAACAACCCTTCGTCAGTAATAGTAGTTTTATATTTTATTACAGGTTCAATAAAAACATACTTTGTCAAATCATTTTCAGATGAAATTCGCTGACTTGTATAAATTCTTAATGTCCCGGTAATGCCATCGTGTTCGGCTTCGGTATTTGAAATAATCAGATTAAAAGGCGATGCCAAAAATACATCTTCCTTTATTTCTTCCTCAGTTCCTGTAAGCCCGCCAATGGGTTTTAAGCCTTTGTCAATAGTTAATTGCAATGAAAAATCCTTGTCAACAGGCGCTAAATTATTTATCCGAATTGTAATTACAGAACCTGTTTCTTCAGTTACAATTTTATATTCCAAATTATCCGAACCATTATTTAAAGTAATTAAATCTGTAAGGTCTTTTGGTTTTATAGGGTAATTAAAAGTAAGCATTATTTCAGGCACAATATTGGAGGAAAGAGCTTCACGACTTACCCATAATCCATTAGTCTGGCTAAGTTTTAAATCAGGCGTATGAAATTCAATATCATCCAAATCACCCATTTTAAATTTGGAATTTTTAATTAATTCTTTTGTAAACTTAGCCGTATATTTAGTAGCCGGGGCTAACGAATTGGCCGGTGAAAAAATTAATTCATTGGCATTATTCCAACTGAATTTGCCTTCAATTTTTGGTTCAAACTCAATATAGGCCTCATCCGACCAACGGTTCAGCATACTATCTTTAACCAAATCCTTATCAAAAACAAAATTAAAATTTCCCAAAACCGGTACTTCATCCCGGCAATTGGTTTCGGAAAGATTCACATTGTTTTTATTTGAACATGCAGCAAAAAACAACGAAATAAAAAGCAGGGAAATGAAGTTATTTGTTTTCATAGATAATAAGTAATGGATTTTTAATTATAGGGATAGTTTAATAGATTTACGGTTTATAAAATGGCTAAAAGAATTTCGAATTTTATTAGAAAATTTCATTCAAGATTAACACTAAAACGCATAATTAAATCTTTTTGTATAACAATACTAATATTTATTTTTTGCTTGCTAATTCTTAACCTTATTTTTCCCTTAAAAGTAAAACTTGAATATTCTACAACCATTACTGATGCTAAGGGTGAGGTGATTCATGCCTTTTTAAATAAAAGTGATAAATGGCGGATGAAAACGGAAGAGAAAGAGATTTCGCCCTTGCTCAAAAAAACTATTTTGTTTAAAGAAGACCGCTTTTTTTATTACCATTTTGGAATTAATCCGGTTGCGCTAAGCAGAGCATTTTTTAAAAATATAATTAGTAAGAAAAGAGTAAGTGGGGCATCAACTATTACCATGCAGGTAGCCCGTTTATTGCAACCCAAAAGACGAAGTTATTGGAGCAAGGCCATTGAAATTTTCAGGGCATTTCAGTTGGAGTGGAAATACAGCAAGGATGAAATTTTCAGACTTTATTTAAATCTTTTGCCTTATGGAAGCAATGTGGAAGGGGTAAAATCGGCCTCGGTTTTGTATTTTGAAAAAAATCCGTATAAACTAAGTCTTGCAGAAATTGCAGTTCTTTCAATAATTCCCAATCGCCCAACGTCTTTAAAAATTGGTACTTCTAATAGTTTTATAGAAAAAGAGCGAAACCGTTGGCTCCGAAAATGGCAAAAGGAAGGTTTGTTTACCAAAAAAGAAATTGATGATGCCATAAGTGAACCCTTTGTGGCCAAACGAATAGAAGCGCCTAAATATGCCCCTCATTTGGCTCATCGCTTAAAAAAACTTTACCCCAATAAAAATGTAAAAACCTTTTTGGAAATGAATACCCAGTTGAAGTTGGAGAAAATCATTAATGATTATACAAGAGGATTATTGGGAATGGATATTCATAATGCAGCCTGTGTGGTCATTGATAACAAAACTCAAAAAGTAATAGCCTACATAGGTTCAGCCGATTTTTATAATGAAACCGATGGCGGACAGGTGAACGGCGCCAACTCCATCCGACAGCCGGGTAGCGCCTTGAAACCCTTGCTATACGGGCTTTGTATTGATAAAGGGATTTTTACACCCCAAACCGTAATTTCGGATGTTCCGATAAATATTAAAGGCTACAGGCCGGAGAATTATGATCAATCTTTTAAAGGGCCGGTTACAGTTTCGTATGCCTTGGAAAATTCGTTAAACATCCCGGCTGTAAAGGCTTTGAATACTTTGGGAAAAGAGGTGATGATAAATAAATTGACAACCTGTGGTTTTAAACAAATTGACCGAGATAAAAATAAATTAGGATTGTCCATGATATTGGGCGGGTGTGGGGTAACGCTTGAAGAAATGACGGGGTTGTTTTCAATTATGGCACATGACGGACTTTATTATAAACCATTGCTCAGTAATTTTGATAAAAAAGAAAAAGGCAAGCAGATCATAAGCCCTGCTGCTAATTTTATGGTAACTGAAATTTTGGCTAAAATATCACGGCCCGATTTGCCTGTTGGTTATGAAAACAGCACCAAGTTACCGAAAATTGCCTGGAAAACAGGAACCTCCTATGGCCGGCGAGATGCGTGGAGTATAGGTTATAATAAAAATTATACGGTGGGAATTTGGGTTGGTAATTTCAGTAATAAAGGAGTGGCCGATTTAAGCGGAGCCACAATAGCTACACCCTTGCTTTTTCAAATTTTTAATACCCTCGATTATAATTCAACCAACGAATGGTTTTTTATACCGGAAGGATGCAATATCCGGATGGTTTGTTCAGAAACCGGAGATTTGCCGGGGCCACAATGCCTTAATCAGCGCATGGATTATTTTATTCCATTGGCTTCGGGTTCCAAACAATGTGAACACATGAAAGAATATGCCGTTTCGGCCGATGAAAAAATGGTGTATTGCAAAAGCTGCCAGCCTGAAACCGGATATAAAAAGAAATGGTTTAAAATTATTTCTCCCGAAATACAGGCTTGGTACAATGAACGCAATATTGGGTACAGTCAATTGCCGCCTCACAATGCCGAATGTGATAAAATATTTATCGAAAATGCCCCTGTTATTACCTTCCCGATAAATGGAAATGAATATTTTATAAGCTCACAAAACCCCGAACCACTTCAGCTAACCTGCCATGTAACATCAGATGTAAGTGAGATTTTTTGGTATATTGATAATAAATTTTATAAAAAAACTTTAGCCGGAGCGAAAGAGTTTTTCACCCCTGTTCAGGGCAAAACAAAAATATCATGCACGGATGATAAGGGACGGAATACAGATGTTTGGATTACGGTGAAGTATGTGGATTATTGAAGAATAAAAATTATTTTTGTCATGATTATAAAACTATGGGAATTATCTACACACAGATTACACTTTCAAATCCAATAGATGAAAGCTTAAAATCAATTGAGACCAAAGCATTAGTAGATACCGGTTCTAATTTTTTATGCATTCCTGAACATATAGCTTTTCAATTAAAATTAAAAACTTTAGAAGAAAGGGAAGTAGTTATTGCCGACGGAAGTAAAAAACTATGTAACTATGTTGGCCCAGTAAAAGTAAATTTTGAAAATCGCCAATGCTACGTGGGAGCTCTGGTATTAGGAACCACAACTTTATTAGGAGCTATACCTATTGAGGATATGGATTTAGTAATTAATCTTGCAAAATTGAAAATTACTGTAAATCCTGAAAATCCAAATATCGCGGCCGGAATTGTGATGTAATAATTTTTTTTCAAACCCTCTTCCCGCTCCTATAACACAGTACCAAAATATTTAATCTCCCCATTCCAAACCCAATTATTGACCCTAAAATTCCTCCACAAATAACATCGGAAGGATAATGAAACCCAATATAAACCTGAGCAAAGGCTATTAAAAAGGCCCATGATAAAAAAGGAATAATAATTTTGTATTGGTTTCGGTAGCCTATAAAAACCATGATAAAATATACAGCTAAAGCAAAATGATTGGCAGCATGTGAGGATACAAAACTCCAGTTACTTCCCATGCCATTGGGAAGGTTCAGCCAACTTTCAAGTGCTGGATTATTACAGGGGCGCAAACGATGAAAATAGGGTTTTATTAATCCTGAACTTAGCTGATCGGCAATAAGAACGGTGAGTATGGCAAACCAAATAATCCATACACTTTTGAGGCCATATTTTTTAATTATAAAAAAAATTAAAAGAATATAAAGGGGTATCCATGTAAACTTGTTGCGAACCAAAGGCATTATAAAATCAAATACAGGGTTGCTCAAAGTATGATTGATAAAATAAAGTATCTTTAAATCCAAAGAATAAAAAAACTCAAACATCTTAGTTTTTAGCTATCAAAATTAAACGGTCTGAAGTCAATTCATGGTATGGTTCCAAATCATAACTTCCAAAAGTTTGTACTATAGTTAAACCTTCGTTGGATAAAATTTGTTTGAATTGTTCCAAAGAATATATCCTTACCTGTTCGGTAAATTCATAAATATTTCCTGAATCTGTTACTTTTATTTCCTTAATAATTCTGCCATCTTTAATTTGTTTCATAAGATCAAACTGAATGGAATCAACGGTTTTGGTAAATGGAATATCAAAATGCGCATTGGGTTTGGCGGCATTAAAATAATCCAATACAAATATTCCTCCCGGTTTAAGGCATTGCTTTATGTTTTTAATAACAGCTATGTCATCATCAGGGTCGGTAAAATAACCGAAGGAGGTAAACAGATTTAAGACATAATCAAACGAATCACCTTTGAGATTTTGACGCATATCATGTTCTGCAAATCGTAACGAAATTGAATCGGACAATTGGGCACTCTCAATACTTTTGGAGCTTAAATCCAAACCGGTTACATCAAACCCTTTTTGGTTGAGATAAATGCTGTGACGGCCTTTGCCACAAGCCAAATCCAAGAAAATCGAATCCTTTGGGGGAGCTAAAAAATTAACTAATAAATCAATAAATCGAGCTGCCTCGTCATCATCCCTTTTTTTATAAAGAAGATGATAATAGGCCGTATCGAACCAATTTTTATACCACTCGTTTTGTTCTTTAGCCATTGAGGGTACAAACTTAAAGTTTTTTTTAGGGTCTCTTGCAAAAAGTCTCGCGCAAAGGCGCAAAGACGCAAAGTTTTTTCTCTGTTATGTCTCTTGCAAAGGCTCAAAGTGTTTATTTTGGAATTTTAGAATTAAATTATTGAACTGCCTTCTTTGCGCCTTTGCGCGACCTAACACTTTGCGTGAGAATATCCTAAATTCGCACCGTGAATACCACCGACCCCCGCCTTTTGGCTTTCGATAGACTTTTAAATATTATGGACGACCTTAGGGAAAAATGTCCTTGGGATAAAAAACAAACCTTTGAAAGCCTTAGGCATTTAACAATTGAGGAAACTTATGAATTGAGTGATGCTATCCTGAAAAATGATTTACCGGAAATAAAAAAAGAATTGGGCGATTTAATGTTGCACATAGTTTTTTATGCTAAAATTGGGAGTGAAACAAATGATTTTGACATAAGCGATGTAATGAATGGAATATGCGAAAAGTTGATATCCAGACATCCGCATATCTACGGCAACGTAATTGTAGAAAACGAAGAAGATGTGAAACAAAATTGGGAACAATTAAAATTAAAAGAAGGTAATAAGTCAGTATTAGGCGGGGTTCCAAATTCATTGCCATCATTGGTAAAAGCAAGCCGAATGCAGGATAAGGCGGCTCAGGTAGGATTTGATTGGCCAGAAATAAATCAGGTTTGGGAAAAGGTAGAAGAAGAATTGCAGGAATTTAAAGCCGCTGAAGGAAAAGACAAGGAAGCTGAATTTGGTGACCTGCTGTTTTCATTGGTAAACTATGCGCGATGGCTGAAAATAAACCCCGATGATGCATTGGAACGGACCAATATAAAATTCAAAAAACGGTTTGAAGCCATTGAAGAATATGCCAAAAGCAAGGGCAAAAAAATGAAGGAGATGACCTTGGAGGAGATGGATATTATTTGGGAATATGCAAAGAAATTACCATAAATTGAAAACAGTTTTAATCATAGCCAACCCCAAAGCAGGCAAAGGAAAACCCTTAAAAAAACTTCCTTTGGTGCAAAGCCATTTGGAAACGATTGGCTATGCTTCTATAATTTATTTTACCCAAAATATGTCTGATTATAAAGGAATAAATGAGGCAATCCAAATAAATGAAAATGCAGATTGCTTAATTGTAATAGGCGGAGACGGAACATTGAACGATGTTATAAATTCCATTCCTGATAATTTTAAAATACCTTTAATAGTATTGCCTTGCGGAACTGGAAATGATTTTGCAACGTATTTATATCCTGATAAATCTAATGAAGAAGTATTGAATGGATTATTAAAAAAGGAAACGCTAAATATTGATATTGGCGAATGTAATGGCAAAAAATTTATCAATGGATTGGGAATTGGGTTTGACGGATGGGTAGCCAAAAAAGCTGCTGAAGGCGTTAGCTGGGTTCCTGTTTTTTTAAAATATCATTTCGCTATTTTGCGTGGGTTGTTTACCTACAAAAGTTTTTATACCAGCCTTGGGCAATCGTTGATTATCGCAATAGCCAACGGTCCTTGCTATGGAGGTGGTTTTAAAATTGCCCCCAATGCTGACCCAACAGATGGTTTGCTCGATCTTTGGCAGATAAAACCAATACCTGTTTTAATGCGTCCTTATTTTTTAAGTCTGATAAAAAAAGGCGGGCATGCTAATATTGCCGGGCCATACAGCCATCAAACTATTAGAGAAATTAATATTCAGTGTCATAAAGCATTACCGGCTCATTTGGATGGAGAGTATTTTGAGGCGGAACGATTTGAGGTGAGGGTGTTGGAGGAGAGGGTGCGATTTATTACAATTAGTTAACCCCCTTACATATTCCTCCTATACTGCCCACCAACTTCAAACAGTGCATCGGTAATTTGTCCAAGTGAACAATACTTCCCGGCTTCCATCAGTTCTTCAAAAATATTTTTGTTTTGGATGGCGGCTAGCTGAACTTTTTTAAGGCTTTCCGCGCTTTTATCTTCGTAGTGAGTGTGAAGTTTAGTAAGAGTTTGTATTTGAAATTCTTTCTCTTCTTCAGTTGCCCGTATCACTTCTTTTGGCAAAATTGTAGGAGAGCCTTTGCTGCTCAAAAACGTATTTACCCCGATCAGCGGGTATTCACCGCTGTGTTTCAGGGTTTCATAATACAGGCTTTCCTCCTGAATCTTTCCACGCTGATACATGGTTTCCATGGCTCCTAATACACCACCTCGTTCCGAAATTCGTTCAAATTCAAGCAACACTGCTTCCTCAACCAAATCGGTTAATTCTTCAATAATAAATGAACCTTGTAACGGGTTTTCATTTTTAGCCAATCCCAATTCCCGGTTTATGATAAGTTGAATGGCCATAGCCCGCCTAACACTTTCTTCGGTAGGTGTGGTTATGGCTTCGTCGTAAGCATTGGTGTGTAAACTATTGCAATTATCATAAATGGCATACAGGGCTTGAAGGGTAGTTCGGATATCATTAAAATCAATTTCCTGTGCGTGCAAGCTTCGGCCACTGGTTTGAATATGATATTTCAACATCTGACTTCGTTCATCGGCATGATATTTTGTTTTCATAGCCTTGGCCCAAATACGGCGGGCTACACGGCCTATTACTGCGTATTCAGGATCTATTCCATTGCTGAAAAAGAAAGAAAGGTTGGGTCCGAAATCGTTAATTTTCATTCCCCTGCTCAAATAATATTCAACATATGTAAATCCATTTGACAAGGTAAATGCCAATTGTGAAATTGGATTGGCACCGGCCTCGGCTATATGGTAGCCCGAAATGGAAACCGAATAAAAATTTCGAACTTTTTTATTAATAAAATATTCCTGCACATCTCCCATCAATCGAAGGGCAAACTCAGTACTGAAAATACAGGTGTTTTGAGCCTGATCTTCTTTTAAAATATCAGCCTGAACGGTTCCCCGCACTTGTGATAAAGTATGGGTTTTTATTTCTTCATAAATTTCTTTTGGCAAAACCTGATCACCGGTTACCCCTAAAAGAAAGGTTCCCAAACCATTATTTCCTTCGGGCAGTTCGCCATTGTATTGAGGCTGAATTTGATTTTTAGATTTGTAAAGATCTGCAATTTTTTGTTTTACTTCTTTTTCCAAACCATTTTTATGAATATAAATCTCACATTGCTGGTCAATAGCCGCATTCATAAAAAAAGCCAGCAGCATTGGAGCGGGGCCATTAATAGTCATGGAAACGGATGTTTTTGGGTTGGCTAAATCAAAACCGCTGTAGAGTTTTTTAGCGTCATCAAGGCAACAAATACTCACGCCTGAATTTCCAATTTTTCCATAAATATCCGGACGGTAATCAGGGTCGCGGCCATAAAGGGTTACACTATCAAAAGCAGTTGAAAGCCTTTTGGCAGGCAAACCAATACTTACATAATGAAAACGTTTGTTTGTTCTCTCAGGTCCACCTTCACCGGCAAACATGCGGGTTGGGTCTTCTCCTTCTCGTTTAAAAGGGTACAAGCCGCTGGTATAGGGAAATTCTCCGGGAACATTTTCCTGCAATTGCCATTTAAGCAAATCGCCCCAGGCCTCGTATTTTGGCAGGGCAATTTTTGGAACTTGTGTATGACTAAGGCTTTCCGTATGGGTTAAAATACTTAACTCTTTTCCCCTAACCTTAAATTTATATTCAGGATTTTTATATGTTTCAATTTTTTTAGGCCAAGCCTCAATGACTTTTAAATTTTTTGGATCAAAATCTAAACTTAATTCCTGATAGGTTTCTTCCAATCCTTTTATCAATCGGTCTTTATCCTCAAGCTTAGAATTTTTTAAAGTTTCGATGGAAGTTTTAAGCGCATATAAATTTTGAGCAATAGCGCTTTGTTCAATTACCAATTTATTGTAAGTGTGATTTTCTTCTGAAATTTCTGCTAAATAGCGGGTTCTGTTAGGTGGAATAATAAATATTTTTTCACTCATTTCACCCGAAAAAGCAAAAGTTGATTTATCATTAAATCCTGCTTTTTCAACCAATGCATCCATAATAGCCCTGTACAAACTATTCATTCCCGGATCATTAAATTGAGAGGCAATGGTACCAAAAACAGGCATGGAATCAACACTTTTGTCAAATTGCTGGTGGTTGCGCTGATACTGTTTTCTTACATCGCGCAAGGCATCCAATGAACCGCGTTTATCAAATTTATTTAAAGCAATAAGGTCAGCAAAATCAAGCATATCTATTTTTTCCAATTGCGAAGCCGCCCCATATTCAGGCGTCATCACATACAAACACACATTGCTGTGGTCGGTAATTTCCGTATCGCTTTGGCCAATGCCTGATGTTTCAAGAATTATTAAATCGTAGCCTGCAGCTTTTAAAATCAAAATAGCATCATCCACATGTTTACTCAAAGCTAAATTGGCCTGGCGGGTAGCCAAACTCCGCATAAAAACCCGGGGATTTTTTATAGAATTCATACGAATCCTGTCACCAAGCAATGCTCCTCCGGTTTTGCGTTTGGATGGATCAACCGAAATAATTCCTATAGTTTTTTCAGGAAAATCTATCAAAAATCGCCGAACCAGTTCATCCACCAAACTTGATTTTCCGGCACCGCCTGTTCCTGTTATTCCTAATACGGGTGTTATTTGTCCTTGCGAAGCTTTTTGTTTTATTTGGTCAATATGTTTATCAAATTCCTCCGGAAAATTTTCAGCCGCCGAAATTAATCTGGCAATTGCCATTGGGTTTTTCTCCTTTACCTGATTTATTTCTCCGTTAAGATTTTGCCCTGTCGGGTAATCCGATTGCTTTACCAAATCGTTAATCATACCCTGCAAACCCAATGTTCGCCCATCATCAGGATGATAAAGACGAGTAATTCCATAATCCATCAATTCCTTAATTTCTTCGGGCAAAATAGTTCCACCTCCACCACCAAATATTTTAATATGTTCTGCACCTTTTTGTTTTAACAGGTCGTGCATATATTTAAAATATTCAATGTGCCCTCCTTGATAACTAGTCATGGCAATAGCATTAGCATCCTCCTGAATGGCAGTATCCACTACCTCTTCAGCACTTCGGTCATGACCTAAATGGATCACTTCACATCCTGTAGCCTGAATTATTCGTCGCATCACATTGATAGCTGCATCGTGTCCGTCGAATAATGAAGCAGCAGTAACAATACGAACTTTATTGATTGGTTTATAAACCTCAGTAACCATAGATTTTTATACGAGGCAAAGATAATTTTTTAAAGCGAATGGGCTAAAATAAAAAGGGCCCTTTCTCAGGAGGACCCTAATTCGTCAATTGACAGTAAGTGAGTTAGTATTTATCATATTTATGGCCTGGGCTATTAGTTTATGATAAACCTAATGTAGTAATTTATATATTCCAATAACCGTGCCATTTCGATATATTTTAACAAGCAGCATTTGTAAATTACAGATATTAAGTAAGATAAAATATTTTTTGCACCGAAATCGCTGTTGTTCAAAAAGAAAAATAATCCCAAAAAGAATCAAATAGTCTAATAATGAATAATAGACTGCATTTTGAGACAGGTAAATGGGGAGGTTATTATTGAAAATGCATTAATAAGAAAAATACTTAGATTTGTGCAGGCTTTTATTAATCATTAGAATGTGCTTAACCCTTATTATTATTACAGTTTATAGAAAAATTCTTACGAGAAAAGAAGAAAAGATTGTAGTTAGCTGAATTTTAAAAAAAGAGATAATAACCATTTTATCCGTCCATATTTGAGAAATAGCAACATTCGAAAAAAATAAAATTTAATTCACTTTTAATATGAACCATTCATTAGATACAAACCGGGCTTTTCTTTACGGCGACGGCTTTTTTGAAACCTTCAAAATTAATAATGGAACATGTGAAAGATTTGGATTGCACTACAACCGGATACTTCAATCTGTTGCATTGCTTCAAATGGAATGGAATAGTGCCTGGACGCAACTTTTTTTCGAAGAATTATTATTAACGGAAAGCAAAAAATTTGAAGAATCAATTTTAAAGGTTCGAATAATTTTTTATCGCAAATCTGCCGGAACATATTTACCTGAAAAGGATTCAACTGATTTTTATTTAAAGTTGGAACCATACGTTGTTATTCAAAAAATTATTCTTAAAGCCGGTATTTATCCTTTAGCAAAAAAATCCTGTAATTTTTTATCTTCCCTTAAAACCACCTCCAGTTTGATGTTTGTGATGGCCGCTAAATTTGCAAAGGAAAAAGGATGGGATGAGGCTATAATTATTAATGAATATGGCCGTGTTTGTGAAGCCTTAACGTCAAATATTTTTTTAAAAAAGGAAAATATTTTTTATACACCTCCCCTAAGCGAAGGCTGTATTGACGGTATAAATCGGAAAGCGTTTTTATCCGAAAATAAAAATGTAATTGAAAAACCAATTGAAATAGAGGAATTAAAAAACCATCAAATTTTCTTTAGTAATGCTGTGAGGGGAATGGTTGAGGGTCAATTTAAATTTGACAATTTTTAGAAATTAGTCAATATAATTAATTACACTTCCATAATTCATTTTCTATAGAATACCTTACCCGGTTAAATGAATAATGCCACCATTCAGAGTTGATAGTATCAAATCCTTGTTTTTTCATCAATGCCTTTAAAAGGTTTCTATTTGCTAAACTTTCAGCCGGTAATTTTTTATAATTCCAGTGGCTTTTTGTGCTAAAATCATCATATAAATTTCCCATATCTATTGGCTTCCCTTCTATGTCTGCCAAAGTTAAATCTACAGCCAAACCCCTATTATGTTGCGACCCAACAGAAGGAGATGTTACATAAGCAGCATCAGGCTTTATTTCCCAAAGTATTTTTTGAACATCCAGAGGACGATAACAGTCATAAATCAAAATTTTGTAGCCTGATTTATTGGCCTCATCCGAAACTTTCATCAAAGCCTTTGCTGCTTCCGGCCTTAAGTAACAGGCGGCACAAGGGTAAATTTGTTTTCCGGTAAAATTGTTTTTGGTAGCATACCTGATATTAAAAATCGCCTCGGGCAAACTATCTATTAAATTTATCCAGTTTCCTTCAAGCGCGCTTTTATCTATTGATTTTATTTGAATAGTAGCCCCTTTTAACAAGGCTTTAGTTGTATCATCAGGCAAATTAACGGAATTGGAATCGGCTGTTTGCGAATTACACGAACCCAATAATAAAACCAGTATTATTTTCCACGTAATTTTTTGACTGAGGTTAATCATCATCTTCAATAAAGTTGGTAATTATAATTCATTTCAGGAAATTAATTGAACATTTGGCAATTAAAGAAATTAACTATCAAAAGGTTTAAATTTGTCCTGTTAAAATCTCTAATAAATACAACTATGGAAACCTTCAACGCTCAACAAATTAATGAAAAATTAAAATCCCTTAAAGGTTGGTCATTGGTAAATGAAGCTATTGAAAAGCATTATAAATTCAAAGATTTTAAGCACGCCTTAGCGTTTATTGTTCATGTTGGTTTATATGCTGAACAAGCCGATCATCACCCTGAAATTTTTAATGTGTATAATAAAATTACCTTACGGCTAAACACACATACAGCCAAAGGTATTTCTGATAAAGACTTTGCTTTGGCAAAAAAAATTGATGCTATAAAGTTATAAACCCTTCACATAATCCATTGCCTTTTCAGCCAGTTCTTTCCATCTGTCGGCATAGTGCTATGAAAGCTGCACCCAGCCGCCCATCTGCCTTCCGGCCATAGGTTCAAAGATTTTGGCACCATCCAAACTCAGGGCTTCTTTCATCGCATCTCCTTCTAGTTTAAAAACCATATCCTCTTTCCAATACATTATACCGGCTTTTCCGTTAGGGGCTTTCATACATAATGCCCCAAACATTTTTCCTTCTTTGGTTTCGGGTATATCTGAAGCTATGGCATGAAATAAGGATTCGGCCTGAGTCATTTTTTTTAATTTTATTCAGGAATAATATAGGTATGTGTTTTAACTCCGTCGTAAATAAATAAGGTGCTTTTTTTATAATTGCTTACATCTATATCATACCACAAATTAAATTCGGTAGGGCATGCCTCATAAGGGCTTGTAATAAATCCGTAAGATTTCGTTTCACCCATTGACTGTGTGGTTTTATACAGCGTGATATACGTTTTTCTTCCTCTTGTACAACCATTGTAGGTTATTAACAATTTGAGTTTAAAATTCTCAAATTTAAAATTTTTAATAACACCTGTTCTTTCATTTATGTTGATAGTAGCGCTGTCGCGGCTTTTTACAAACCCGTAATAATTGGTAATAATGGTTTCATTGAGGATAGGCTGGGCGGCGGTAAGCTCAATATATTGTTTTTTATCCCCGTCTTTTTTGCGTAAATACCCTGAATACTGAATATGAAACCCATCTTTTTTAAAAGCCGGGGCTATGGCACAGGGGTAATATTTAGAAGTAGTAGTTTCATCCACATAGTTTGAAATATAAAAGGTGGTATCTTCCAGTTTCACGGTTCCGTTTATTATATCCACCGTATCGTTGGCCGGATATTCAACGCAGGTTGGTTCTTCGGGATACGGGCCTTTGTAGGTATCAGAACAAGAGCCGAAAAATAGCAGACTGGATAATAAAGAGAAATATATGAATTTCATTTTTAAAAAATTATTAAGTGAACAAAGTTAGGAAATTGGCTAAATAAAACAAGGCTATGATTTAATATCACAGCCTCGTTTTAAAATTCAAGCCAAAAATTCCAAAAATCAAATTCCAAATTATTATTGTCCTGTAAAGCTTGGAATTTGGAATTTATATTTTTGAATTTGGTACTTATTCTTTACCTCACTATCTTCATCTCATTAAGCAAATATCCTGCTCCGGCAAATTTGTCTAATATAAATAAAGTATAGCGAATATCTAATGAAATGGTGCGTTGCAAGGCAGGTTCAAAAGCAAAGTCGCTGCTTATGGATTCCCAGTTGCCATCAAAAGCGGTTCCAATAAGTTCGCCGTTTCCATTTATTACCGGGCTTCCGCTGTTGCCACCTGTAATATCATTGGTGGTTAAAAAACAGGTATGCAAATTTCCTTCGGCATCCGCATATTGACCAAAATCGCGCTTCTTCATTAATTCTATCAAAGCAGGGGGGGCATCAAATTCCAAATCATTGGGTTGGTATTTTTCCAAAACTCCTTTAGCTGTTGTAAATTCTTTATACAAAACCGCATCGCGAGGCTCATAATTTTCAACGGTACCGTAGGTTAAACGCATGGTACCATTGGCATCAGGACTGTATGTTTTGCCTGCATTCATTTCCATCAACGCACTTTGAAACAGGCGGTTTGCACGGCTTAATTTATAAGCAAAATCATCAATGGCTGGTTTCATTTCTACCGTTACCTTTTGTACAAGTGAGCTTGATATTTTATAAATAGGATCTTTTTGCAATGCTTTTAAAGTGGGTTTATTCAAAAATTTCTCCAACTTTTTTTGGTCTGTAAAAATTGATTTTTTGAAAAGCATTTCGGCTAATTTGGTGTAGTTCTTTTTCGATTTTTCAACCATAGCCTTAAACTCTTTTGGCAACTGATTATGGTCAATATCTTCATATAAATATTGAATAACCTTTGCTAAAACTTTTTGCTCAATCGGATTATAAAATTCGGAAAACTGCTCTGGTACATTTTTTAAGGCGGCAGCCGTAAAGTTTAAAATTTTTTGCTTGGTGGTGGAATCTTTAGTCATTAATATTTTTTCGAGAGCACCATAACCTGATGCAAAGGCTAATGGCTGACTTGATCCCATAACTTCGCCAAAATAGGTTTGAAGCAATCCATATTGATTTTGTTTTGCCCAGGCATCTTTATAAAGGGCGAACATTTCACCATAAAGGGCTTCTTTTTTATTTACAGTAATCCAAATGGCGATTTCATCTTCGGCTGCTTTGCGGCGTTCGTAAAGTTTTAGTTTTTTCAAACCCGTTACTTCACCCATAAATTTTTTCCAATAATTACTTAGGCTTGCGTATTTATCAGCATACATAAGTTTTATTTTTGGGTCAGGATGCATGGATTCTTCATAAATATCCAAAACGGCACGGCGAATTTTTACATGTGCCGGGCGCTCAATATTCGAAAAATAGTTAATTCCATCGCTATAGGTATAGCGGGTTGTTCGGCCCGGGTAGCCCAATATCATGGCGTAATCGCCGGGCTTGGTTCCTTTTAAAGAGATAGGAAAAAAATGCCTTGGGGTAAATGGCACATTATCGTTACTAAAATCGGCAGGATTATTATTTTTATCCACATAAATACGCCAAATACTGAAATCGCAGGTATGCCTTGGCCACATCCAATTATCAGTTTCGCCTCCAAATTTTCCAACATTTTCGGGCGGGGCACCTACCAATCGAATATCGCGATACACTTCATAATACATGGCCAAAAATTTATTTCCGTTATAAAATGGAACTATTTCTACCAAGTATTTTTTACCATCGCGATTTGTTAATTCTTCGGTAGCCTTTTTCAAAGCAGCACCTACGGCTGCTATTCGGGCTACTTCTTCATCGTTCACATTAATACCGGCCAACACCATATCAGTAACTTCTTCAACTCTGTTTAAAATTCCAATATTAAAATTCCCCTTTCGTTCGCCACCACGGTCTTTGGCAAAAAAACCATTTTT
>CAYHCM010000044.1:0-25122 GCA_964355045.1 uncultured Chitinophaga sp.
CTAATTTTTAATTCTGCTCGAATAAATAATTTTATTAATAGTCCTGAAAATGATGAGATAGGTTGTTTGGAAATTAGCTGAGTTAGAATATTTAGACTAAAATAATCGGTAATTACACAGGTAGGGTAAAACTACATTCGTATTACGAATCTGTTTTTTATCAAAGACCGGATTACCGTACCTCTGGCGATGGATTAGGAAGATTTAGTAACAAGCTTCAATTTCAAAACACACATTCCTAATTAATTAGGCTATATTGAGTTATTAAAAGAATCATTTAACTTAAAACCAAAAAAAAACTTTTAAAGAATTTTAGTAAATTTGAATAAACTTTAAAAAAAATGAGAACACTAAATATTTCTATATCGGATACTGAATTTATCAAATTTGGTTTAAAGGATGATAAAATGGCCTTCAAAGACATAATTGAAATTGTGAGCAGAGAATTAATGCGTCAAAACTTAAACAAAAGCATAGAAATTGCTGAAAAATATGGACTTTCAAAAATGACAATGGATGAAATAACAGAAGAAGTTAAGGCTGTTAGAAAAAATGCAAAAGATTATAATTGATACAAACGTATTTGTATCGGCACTTATTCAAAGAGGCTATTCCTACCTGATTATTAACGAACTTTTTGTAGAACAAAGAATTCAGCTTTGCGTTTCAGATGATATATTAGCTGAATATTTTGAAGTACTTTCGAGACCAAAATTTTCAAAGTTTCAGGAATTTTTTGTAAATGCAGAAATATTAATTTCACAAATTAATTTGAAAGCAATCAAATATGTTCCAACAATCAAACTTGAATTAATCAATGATTTGGATGACAATAAGTTTTTAGAACTGGCCGATGAATGCTCAGCCGACTTTCTGATAACTGGCAATACAAACGATTTTACGTTTCCTTTTTATAAACAAACTAAAATTTTAACCCCACGGGAATATTGGGAGAATTTTCAACCTCATAAATAAATTATAGAGACATGAACAAACGGCTTCCTATCACTAAGAACTTAGAACTTTTTTAAAAAAATGTACGGCAAATTTCTTCGACCAATTTATATTTTAATATTTGAAAAAATATTAGGCTGGAAAATTATTGGCAAAAAATCGGATTATAAAAAATTTGTAATGGTGGTAGCACCTCATACCAGCAATTGGGATTTTATGATTGGGTTATGGGCAAGAAGTTCACTCAAATTAAACGCATGGTTTATTGGTAAAAAAGAATTGTTTGTTTGGCCATTTGGGTATTTATTCCATGGCTTAGGTGGGTATCCGGTTGATCGAAAAAAACACACCCACTTGGTAGATCAAATTGTTGATATTTTTAATTCAAGAGAAGAATTCAATATCACTATTTCGCCCGAAGGCACCCGTAAATACAGCCCTGATTGGAAAAAAGGCTTTTATCATATTGCCATGAAAGCCGGTGTTCCTATACAAATGGTAGCTTTTGATTATTTTACAAAACAAGTTGTTCTGGCCGAACCATTTTTTCCAAGTGGAGATATAAATAAGGATTTGGAAATGATGAAAACTTTCTTTAGGCAATATAAAGGGAGGTTTCCGGAGAAGGGGGTTTTGTAGATTGAATCTCGCTAAGACGCAAAGGCCCAAAGATTCAAGAATTTATACTAAGCCAAAACCTTTGCGTATTAGCGGGAAACCCCTTATCTCGCATATTTCCTTCTGCGCCACCAGCCATTTATAAACCCAAAAACCAAAACTGTGCCTATCGGACCTAACATATTTATTAACTGCCAGTCAAGTTTTTCCTCTTTAATCCGGGCTGAGTTTAGTAGGCGTATTTCAACTTCCTTACTTCTAACTTCTATAAGATTGCTTTCATCACAGAGGTAATCCACGCAATTCATTAAAAATTTTTTATTGGCAAAAATTACAGGCTCTTTTTTAAACTGGCTTGCATATTTGTCGAAACCAAGGGGCATGCTTCTACCCTGTATCAACTGATTTCTTGCCATATCGCCGTCAGATATTACGATCATGCTATTCTTTTCAATACTATTTTTAAAGGAAATCCCTTCCTTTACCCTGCCTATGTATTCATACATGGATTTAAAATTTCCTTCAAGCAGCACTGCCACTGGACGATAGGGTTTATTAAACACTGCCGGGTTTGGTTTTATTCCCATTATATCAAGCGAAATATTTACAGGGTTGCCGGCGGTACGTGAATAATCGGATGAATGGAGTAAAATTGTTTTTTTTATTTTCGGATTTGTTGTGGTGTCAATACTGCTGGTAAATTGTGTCCAAACGCTATTAATGTTTTTCACAATTGGATGCAAGCTATCTGCAGGATTTACTAATGGATAAAAAATCCAGGGACGGAAAACATAATTACCATTAAGGGAGGCTCGAGTTACATTGCAGTTCATATCCTGCACAAGGTCAAGGTTTACTCTGCACCCATATCTAAAGAGAAGGTCACTTAAGTTGAGATCATAATCGTGGGTATAAAACGAAGGAATACCTATCATGCTGTCCATTTCAGCATTGAGGCTCTCCACCAACCAAATAACTTTTCCGCCATTCATTATGTACTGGTCAATTATTAATTTTTCAAAATCTTGAAATCGGTAGCGGGGCTTGGCTATAATTATTCCTTTATAGGTATTCAGTTTTTTAATAAGTGCCCCAACTAAGTATTGAATCGTTAAAATATCCGATTTCTTTTGAATAATAGAGTCGGGTATGCTACCTGCAACCTGTTTGCGGCAAATGGAATCGTTCAAATTCAAATTAAACCTTTTTACCTTATAAAAGTCGTTCAACTCCATGGCCAAGTCTTCCACCTCAATATCTGTTAACTCTCCATGCCCGTCAATTAGTGCAATTTTAGATTCTTTGCCGGCAATGCATTTTCTAATCACATTACCTATTTCATATTCCAGCAATTCAATGGCTTCACCAATATTTCGTTGATCGGTATTTCCAAATTTTTTCTTAAGTAAATTAAGTGGATATTCCTGACCATTATAAAAAACCATTCCACATGGCAGCAAAATCTTTTCAGTAGCTGCCTCATCTGCATCTACTTCAGGCTTAATATACTCTAACCCTTTTGAAACAAGTTGTCTTAAAATTTCATCCTTTTCTTTTACATCTTTATCACTAAGCACATCTTCAAACTCAAATTCAATTTTACTGCCAGCCAACATTTTGAATTCATTGAGCATATCACGGGTTGCTTCTCTTAATCGTTTGTAATCTGCTGTCATATTTCCATCCAAATAAATGGTAAAAAATGCGACATCATCCAATTTGGTAATTAGTTTGATGGTAGATGGAGCCAGTGTGTATCGTTTCTCTTTGGTTAAATCAAAACGGTAATATGTCACATCTGCCAATAGATTGAGTATTACCAAACCGGCAATAAAGAGAAGAAAAGGGGCTGAAATTTTCCCCTTAGTAATTTTATTAATCCAACTTTTCACTTTCTCCATTATATTTTCCTCATTCTTTTAAATGTGAATCCTAAAAATAAAGCAGTAAAACTCAGAAAGTAAATAACGTCACGGGTATCGAGCACACCGCGGCTTATACTTTGGTAATGATAATTGATTCCAACCCATTCCAATAAATAATCAACGGAGCTAAAAACACTTAATTTGCTAAGTTGCTCAAACGCTGAAAAACAAAAAAAACATAAAAACATGCTGAGAATAAAAGCGATGATTTGATTTTCGGTAATGGAAGAAGAAAAAAGCCCGATGGCCACATAGCAACTCCCCAACAAAAGCAAGCCGATATATGAACCCCAGGTAGCTCCTGTATCAATATTGCCAACTGGTGAACCCAACTGGTAAATGGTATAATAATAAATTAAAGTTGGTATAAGTGAAAACAGGACCAAAACCAATCCTGCCAGATATTTGGCCAACACAATTTGAATGTCGCTAATAGGTTTGGTAACTAATGATTCAAAAGTACCCATACGTTTTTCTTCTGAAAACGACCGCATGGTAATAGCTGAAATCAGGAAAATAAAAATCCATGGAGCCATATTAAACAAAATGTCCATATTGGAATAACCGTAATCAAGCGTGTTGCTATCAGGAAAAACCCACATAAATAAACCAATGGCCAAAAGAAAAACTACAATAACTATAATTGCTATCAGTGAACTTAAAAAGCTTCGTATTTCTTTTATAAATAAAGTAATCATTCTTTTTTTGTAAGGTGTTGAAATATTTCTTCCAGCCTTTGTTCCTCTTCGTTTTGTGCTAAAATTACATTTCCCGAATCTACTGCAAATTTAAAAACCAACTCGCGTAAATCGGTGCCTTTGGTGGCTGAAAGTTTCCATCGGTTTCGGCCATTTTCATTTACCATATTTACCCCGCTTATGGTTTTTAGTTGCTCTTTGGTTACCGGATTTTTAAATTCAACATTAAGTACCAACGACGATTTAAATCGTTTTTGTAAAGTATCGGTAGCATCATCGGCTACAATTTGGCCGTTGTTTATAATAATTACCCGGTCGCACATAGCTTCCACTTCCTGCATAATATGGGTTGAAAGCATTACCGTTCGGTCTTTGCCAAATTCAGTTATTAATTTTCTGATATCATTAATTTGATTGGGGTCAAGTCCCGAGGTAGGTTCATCCAATATTAAAACTTTTGGATTATGAATCATTGCCTGAGCCAAACCAACACGCTGACGATATCCTTTTGACAGGGCTCCGATTTTTTTATTTTGTTCAGGTGTAAGTCCGGTTTTGCCTATTATATCTTTAACCAATACGTCGGCTTGCTTTTTTAAACCATAAATACCTGCCACAAAAAGCAAATATTCTTTAACATACATATCCAGATATAGCGGGTTATGCTCGGGTAAATATCCTATTTGCCTTTTTACCTCCATAGGAGAAACGGAAGTGTCAAATCCGCAAACTTTGGCAATGCCTGAGGTGGGTTGCAAAAAGCAGGTTAGCATTTTCATGGTAGTAGATTTTCCGGCACCATTAGGACCCAAAAAACCAACTATCTCTCCTGATTTTATAGAAAAAGTAATGTCATCTACAGCTTTCTGTTCACCATAAAGTTTGGTAAGTCCTTGTACTTCGATAGACATTTCTATTTGCGATTTTAGATTTACGATTTACGATTTAACTCTTGCTACAAGATGGTTTCAAAAATAAGTTCATTTCAAGGTGTTTTAAACAAATTTGATAAAAGTTTTTGTGGAATGAATGGAATTAATTGAGCAACGAAACTTTAAAAATGTTTTTGTTAAATCCGAATAAAAAAAGGAGATTAGAATTTGATTTCTCTAATCTCCTTTTTATATTTTTATTTTTATTATTTATTCTAAAATTACCTTTATAGATTGTGAAGCTGTTTCAGTAGTTACTTTTAAATAATAAATTCCACGTGCCAATTGGCTTACATCAATACTGTACTCTCCTAAACCGGGTGCTGCTTTTTGTTCAAACACCTTTTTGCCATGAATATCGAAAAACATAAACGATGCAGATTTATCATTTGCCAGCCATTCAATATTCAATTTATTAAAAGCAGGATTAGGCTGTAACTTAAGTCCGAGGATTTTAATATTATTTACAGAATAAATACAAGCTTTAGTTTTAACAGACTTGTCGTCTATTCCTGTACATGTATTTATATCTGTAACGGTAACCTCATACACATTGGCTTTTTTGACCTTTAATACTCTGGTTGTTTCACCTGTGTTCCACTTATAGGAGACATAATTTCCGGCATCGAGATATATTGAATCACAATCGAAAATGGTGGTATCATTTCCTAATTCAGGCACCGGATTAGCAACCATAGTAAGTTTTATAGAATCGGTAAAAATACATCCGTTTATACCTGTTACTCTCAGCCAGTAGGTTCCGGCAAAATATACATTATTAGTAGAATTGGTTGAACCATCATCCCAAAAATATTTGGATACCCCTGAAGGACCGATGAGCGTTCGGCCACCCGAAGTACAAACTCCGCCATCGGGGCCAAGACTGAAAGTCGGATCCGGTTTTTGTTTAACCACTATCGTATCGGTATGCTTACAGCCAAAGCTGTTTTGGGCCTGGCAAATATAAGTTCCGGGGGTATTAACAACCTTATTTGGATTAAAGGTAGAAACTCCATTCCAGTAATAATTTGTAAATGCTCCGGGGCCTACTATTGTATAATTAATTCCCTTACATATAGCTGTATCAGGACCTAATGTAAATGTTGACGAAGGATTATTGAAAATAATTTTATTATCAGAGTATTTGCATCCAAAATTGTCAACTACTGCCAATGTATGAGTTTTTTCTTCGGATGTTACATATGTTCGGGCTGTGCCTTGGCCTCCATTCCAGGAATAGGTTTTCATATTGGCCGGACCTGATAAGGTAATTTTAGTGTTGTCGCAAATGGTGGTATCATTGCCTAAACTGAAAACAGGCAAACTTTTCATAGTCACTTTCATGGTATCATTATATTTACACGTAGTGGTATCGGTAACGGTTAATACAATTACATCTTCCTGAAAAAGAATTACAGATTGACCGTTTAAGGTTGTTTTTTTACCAAGCCACGAATAATTAATGGCTCCTGAACGTGCTTTTACATGCACCGAGTCGCCGGTACAATAGAAGGTATCTCTCACAAAATTTTTATTAGCCAAATCGGCTCGTATGGATAAGGCTACCGTGGCTGAATCCTTCATACATTTGCCATCGTCTGAACTTACAACTAATTTATAGGTTGTATTAGACGAAGGATTCACTAAGGGGCTTGATTCAGAGGATGCAAAAGACCCGCCAACTGATGTCCATTTATAAACATATCCGGATATTGCGGGTTTCCCTATTCTGATACCTTCACCCCGGCATATTCTAACTGTAGGGCCTGCAACTTGTGCCTGAAGTTTACAGCATAAAACTGAATCTTTTGTGGTTGTAATGGTTCTGGTGGTTAGGGAAATAGTATTAGCTGTTGATCCGTAACGTATTGTTCCAAAATTATTTGATTGCATTGTAATCGAAAAATTGGATACTGCCGATGTACTTGAATTGCAATCAACCACTCCTTTGGCGTCCATACGAATTAAATAAAGCTCATAAGAACTATTGGTTTTAAAAGAATTACTGGATGTAAATATTGTAAATCCGCCATCAATAGTTCTGGTAATTTCACTTGGCCAATGCCCGTCAGTTCCTGTTCCTCCCAATAAATTAAAGGTATTAATAAAACCACCCTTGTTGGTATTGAGATAAAAAGCCTCACGGCCGTTGGTTGTTGTGTTCATATATCCTGTTAAAGAATACGATTCATCGGGATTAATTATTAATGAAAATGCCCTTGAACCATCAGCCCCATTAATTGAAAATGCTTTTATAAAAGTGCCTATGGTATCTACTATTGCTACCAGTACTTCACCATTAATGGAGGAAGCAGATGTCCATCCGGTGGCAATATATTCGCCTTTTAAATATTTCACATCCCATACCTGATCATTGGCAATTGTACCAAAGTTTTTAATCCATTTCTTTTTACCATCCGGATCAAATCTGGCTACAAAAAAATCTTCATCGCCTGACATTCCATTGGTTCCGCCTATGGTAACCGAATCATCAATAATAACACCCACTACGGCAACATTTCCATTAATTTCTTCAACTAACGAATAGCCTTCTTCATTCATTCGTCCTCCAAATGTGCTTTGCCACATATAATTACCGGCTGCTGAATATTTGGTAAGAAAGGCATCGGTACCAAACGAATCAGTTTTTATAAAACCGGTTACATAAAAAGCACCGTTTATTTTAGATTCAATAACATTATAAATTTCTTCAGCGCTATCGCTGTTAAAAAATTTACCCCATTTCAAATTTCCGTTTTGATCGGTTTTAAAAAATACTCCGTCCCCTTTATTGGCACTGGATGAACCGGCAACAATATATCCTGAATCACTTGTTTGCTTTACCTTCCACCCCGTTTCATTTCCTGAAGTTCCGTAGGTTTTACTCCACATCACTTTGCCCAATCCATTGGTTTTGGTGAGATAAATGTCTTCACCGCCTGAGCCAAAACTTTTTGTGTATCCTGTTAAAATGTAACCACCATCTTTGGTTTGTGCCATGCTATAGCTTTTGTCGTCACCTGTACCTCCAAGTATCCGTTGAAACTTTGTAGATTGAGCATTAACCAGCCCTGAGGCTGCAACCGATAGAAATAAAATTAGGGAATTGTAATATCTTTTTTTCATGATTTATATTCGCCTCAAAGCAACATCATTTTAGGCAATTACACAATTAATTTTGGTGCAAATGTCATAAATATGAGATTTTAATAAAAACTTTGCCAACAAATCATGCGTAAGTATGTTAAATAAAATTAAGATGCTTAACAAAAATGCAATTTTATTTATTTCGATTCTTATTTTTACAGGCTGTTCAGATAAGACACAAATGAATAATAAGCTGAAAAATGATTCAGCTATTAATACTTTAAAACCAGATACAACTACTATGAATTTACCACAAACAGAAGAAGAATGGAAATTAAAACTAACTCCTGAAGAATTCAACGTACTTAGAGAAAAAGGAACTGAGAGGGCTTATTCGGGCGCATTTACCCGTCATAATGAAAATGGCATTTATGTTTGTAAGGGTTGCGGAACTGAACTTTTCAGGTCTCAAACAAAGTTCGATTCACATTGCGGATGGCCAAGTTTTTATGAGGGAATTGATAAAAGTAAAATTATTGAAACCACAGATATGAGTTATGGTATGACCCGAACGGAGGTGACATGTGCTAAGTGTGGCGGGCATTTGGGCCATGTTTTTGATGATGGCCCTAAAGATAAAACTGGCTTGCGTTATTGTATCAATTCTGTTTCTTTAGGTTTTATTCCCAAAGCCGATTATGATTCAACCGGTATTAAAAAATAAAATATAAAAATTTTAAATAATAAGCAAGGCATCGCCATAGCTTAAAAAGCGGTACTTTTCATCAACGGCCGTTTTATAAATTTTCTTGAAGAAATCCATATCGTCAACAAACCCGGCGGTAATCATCATCAAGGTGCTTTCCGATTCGTGAAAATTGGTTAAAAAAGTGTTTGCAATTCTGAATTCATAAGGCGGAAAAATAAATTTATCTGTCCATTGTTCCGAAGGATTTAATCTTCCATATGCCGAAACAGAAGTTTCCAAAGCCCGCATGGCTCCTGCTCCAACAGCGCAAATACGTTTTTTATCTTCAATCGCCTGATTTACCCTAACGGCTGTTTCAGCAGGGATATACATGCTTTCCGAATCCATTTTATGTTTTGTAAGGTCTTCCACTTCTACCGACCGGCCATAACTTGCTCCCTGAAATAAGGTAATTTCGGTAAAATCAATTCCTTTAATTTCAAGGCGCATCATAGTTTCACGGGTAAAATGCAAACCGGCAGTTGGTGGTGCAATGGCACCTTCTACCTTGGCATGAATGGTTTGATAGCGCATGGCATCTTCTTCTTCAACTTTGCGTTCAATATATTTTGGCAAAGGCGTTTCGCCCAAACGATAAATTAATTTCTTAAATTCCTCATCACCTCCATCAAACAAAAAACGGATGGTACGGCCACGCGAGGTTGTATTATCAATAACTTCGGCTATCAAGTCATCATCTCCAAAAAACAATTTGTTGCCCACTCTAATTTTACGTGCAGGATCAACCAATACATCCCATAAGCGCAATTCATGATTTAGTTCACGTAATAAAAAAACCTCAATCTGTGCACCGGTTTTTTCTTTATTTCCATATAGTCTTGCCGGAAATACTTTTGAATTATTAAAAACCATCACATCTCCTTCTTCAAAATAATTCAGGAAATCTTTGAACGACTTGTGTTCAATGGTTTTTTCTACTCGGTTCACCACCATCATTCTGCTTTCATCTCTGTGTTCAGAAGGATATTGGGCGATAAGTTCGGTTGGTAGATTGTACTTAAACTTAGAAAGTTTCATGCTAAAAGATACCCATTTTTAAGGGGTGCAAAAGTATATCTATTTTATGATACAGCCAAATGGAAAATATAGAGGGGTGCATCCCAAATTGTCGCTTATTTTGAAACACATAGGCACATAGGAGTTTAAGGATTCACATAGGTCGGTCACTAGGTTGTTTTCTATGTTACTATGCACCTATGTGGTTCAATTTTTTATTCATGTAAACATTTTAGCGACAATTTGGGATGCACCCATATAGAGGATTTAAACCCTTTTTTATCGAATGTTAAACATTATTGTAGCGCTTACTGTTTTTTTTTGCAAGGCAATCAATTGAAGATGATAAAAAAAACACTTCGTTTTATTATTAATGCCTTTTCATTAAGCAACGGTTTTTTAAAAGGGAATAAAATAAGAAGCGCTTTGTCGGTACTGGGCATTGCCATCGGAATATTTTGTATTGTAGCCGTATTAACGTTTGCAAGCAGCATGAAACGAAACGTAAGGGCTGACCTTGAAACTTTGGGAATGAATGTTATTTTTATCGAAAAGTGGCCCTGGGGTTTTGGTGGTGGAGAATATAAGTGGTGGGATTTTTTGAACAGACCCGGTGCCAGCCTTAGAGATTACAAATTAATTCAACAGCGTTTTTCGCCTGATATAGTAAGAGACATTGGTTTTGAATGTAGTGTATCGGGCATCACAATTAAGTATGGAAAAAAATCTACAACCAAATCCAGATTAATAGGAATTACTGCAAACTATGCCCAAATGAATGGTATTGGATTATCAAATGGACGTATGTTTAATACACAGGAGGAAAAAAGCGGTAAAAATTTGGCTGCCATTGGGAATGAATTAGCTTCTGAACTTTTTGGAAATGAAAATCCCATTGGAAAATCTATTAAAATAAAAGGGCTAAAAACTACGATAGTAGGGGTACTTGAAAAACAAGGTTCCATGATGAACAAACAGGCTGACAAAGGTATTTATATACCCATTTCATACATGCGAAATTTTGCAGATATTTCAAGCGGGTCTTCCGGAAGCAAAATAATTGTGAGAGGTTATGAAAACAAAACCATGGGCGAACTGGAAGCCGAAGTAACCCGGTTGATGCGCGGAATACGGATGCTTAAACCAACGGAAAAAGACAATTTTGCCTTGAATAAAATGACCATGTTCAGCCAGCAGCTTGATAGTACGTTTGGCATGTTGGATATAGTGGCATGGATATTGGGATTATTTTCATTAATAGTCGGGATGTTTGGAATCGCCAATATTATGTTTGTTTCGGTAAAAGAACGAACCCCAATTATTGGAGTTCAAAAAGCATTGGGAGCTAAAAACAGTTTTATACTCATTCAGTTTTTATACGAATCAGTAGTTTTAAGTTTGATTGGAGGAATGGCGGGAATTTTATTGGTATGGTTTACAAGTATATCTATTTCCAAAGGATTAGACTTTCCGGTTTATTTTACATTTAATAATTTTGTAACCGGTTTTTCACTTTCAATGATAACGGGCATAATAGCTGGTATAGTACCTGCAATAAGGGCTTCTAAGCTTGATCCTGTGGAAGCTATCCGAAGCTAAATAACATCCTGCCCAATAACGTTGAAGCAGAATTTTTGTGATAAAACTCGTTTATTCCAATTTATTCAGGATATCCTTTTGCCACCCAACATTCAATAATATCAATATTGCGCTGCGATAATTTTGGTTTACCCTGTGGCATATTTCGGTTGGCGTCCAATTGATGATTAATAGCCTTAACCAATTCTTTTGTTTGGGCTGCATCTTTCGCCTTTGCATAAGTTCTTAAATCAACACCACCTGCCCCTTGCGAATGGCAGCCGGCTATAGCACAATTGGCGGTAAAAATTGGTTTTACCATGGTGTTGTAAGTTACCGAATCGCATAATGTTTTTGGCGTAGGCTTATCGTCACTGCCTCCCCCGTCTTTGCACGACCAAAATCCGTAAGAAATAATAATAGTTAATAGTAGAAGTTTTTTCATATAGTTTTTTTTTATAGGTCAAACATAAATATTTTAATACATAAAATCCAAATTAATATTTTTAGTTTTACAAAAAGAGGATATTAATAAGGTAGTTATTTTAAAAATCAGGTCCACCACCTTTGTCAATAGTTTTAAATTTATAATCGTTGAAAACTGATTTTCCTGAAATATACGTTTCAATCACCTCCATCGTACCCAATTGATTTAAGGTTGCAGTATATGGATTTTTATCCAATACTATAAAATCTGCAAACTTTCCAACTTCCAAAGTTCCTGTCTCCTCTTCCCAAAAATTTCCCATAGCAGCCCAAATACTCATCCCTGCAAAAGTTTCGGTAGATGTTAGTGCTTCCTTTTTATTCCCAGTCGAGATTCCGAAGCACCCCATTTCCAGCCGATTTATCACGAGTGATGGAAAGTGTACAGCAGGGAGCAGCCAAACCAACAACCGCCGAGTCCACCTCCATTTCACAATCCTTAGACAGGAGAGATTGCTGGGAAGTATATTCGTTTATTCCTATTTATTCAGGACATCCTTTTGATACCCAACATTCAATAATATCAATATTTCTTTGCGATAATTTTGAGCCTCCCTTTGGCATATTTCTGTTAGCATCCAATTGATGATTAATAGCCTTAATCATTTCCTTTGTTTGTGCCGCTTCCTTTGATTTAGAGTAAGTATTCAAATAAACACCGCCAGTTCCTGTTAAATGACAATATGAAGTAGCGCAACTGGCTGTAAAAATTGGTTTTACCATGGTGTTGTAAGTTACCGAATCGCATAATGTTTTTGGCGTAGGCTTATCGTCACTGCCTCCCCCGTCTTTGCACGACCAAAATCCGTAAGAAATAATAATAGTTAATAGTAGAAGTTTTTTCATATAGTTTTTTTTTATAGGTCAAACATAAATATTTTAATACATAAAATCCAAATTAATATTTTTAGTTTTACAAAAAGAGGATATTAATAAGGTAGTTATTTTAAAAATCAGGTCCACCACCTTTGTCAATAGTTTTAAATTTATAATCGTTGAAAACTGATTTTCCTGAAATATACGTTTCAATCACCTCCATCGTACCCAATTGATTTAAGGTTGCAGTATATGGATTTTTATCCAATACTATAAAATCTGCAAACTTTCCAACTTCCAAAGTTCCTGTCTCCTCTTCCCAAAAATTTCCCATAGCAGCCCAAATACTCATCCCTGCAAAAGTTTCTGTAGAAGTAAGGGCTTCTTTTTTGTTAAATCCTCCTTTGGGTAATCCACTTGCATCTTGCCTGAAACGGGCCGAACGTATTGTATTAAAGGGTGAAATCTCTTCCACCGGGAAATCGGTGCCCAATGGCAAAAAAGCAGAATTATCGAGGAGTGATTTATAACTGTAAGCCCCTACCATTCTGGGTTTGCATAATCTGTTTTCAGCCCAGCCCATATCGCTCGTGGCGTGTGTTGGTTGCACCGAAGGAATTATGGAATAGGTTTTAAAATAATCCCAATCGCTTGAATCTACCACCTGTGCATGTTCTATTCGCCATCGTTTATCATTGGTTGTGGTTTTCAAAAATTTTGCGTATGCCTTTAGCACCATTGCATTGGCCGAATCGCCTATGGCATGTGTGCAAGCCTGTAATCCCCGGTTATAACAAATTGTAAGCAAACTGTCCAATTTCATCGGGTCAATTAATTGCAAACCATAATTCGCTTTATCATCGCAATAAGGCTGCTTGAGCAAAGCCCCGCGAGAACCCAAAGCCCCGTCGGAATAAATTTTTATACTTTGCCATTTTACATTTTTATTCATAAACGGGCCTTGTTCATCCAAATATTTCCAGGTTTCCTTTTCAGGATTTGCCATTAAATAATATCGCATTTTTAAATCATTTTCGCAGCATAGGCTGTCAATTAATAAAATATCTTGCATTGGCAATCCGGCATCCGTTATTTGGGTTAATCCATATTTCAGGCACTCCTTTTGCGCAGCCAAAAGCCATTTTATTTTTTGCTCTGTTCCCGGTTTTGGTATTTTGGTTTCAAATAATAATGTGGCATTGTCAATCAATACGCCAGTCAGTTTTCCATTTCGGGTTAATAATTTTCCTCCATCAATTTTTGAATCCACAGTTATTTCGGCATAAGTCAAGGTTTTTGAATTGGCTATCACCGCATGGCCATCCACACGGCTCAGCAAAATAAATTTATCAGCAAACAAACTATCCAGAATATTATTGTCAGGAAATTCTTTTTTTACCCAATTGTTTTGATCCCAGCCACGGCCTTGTATCCATTGTAATTCAGGATGCTGTTTCACAAAATCTTTCACTTTCTGCACTGTTTCTTCCCAACTTTTACACCCCCATAAGCTTACTTCATCCATAGCTTTTCCCAATCCTAAAAAATGGCAGTGGGCATCAGTAAAGCCTGGCAATACAACCTTTTTTTGCATATCCACAACATTGGCTGATTTAAATTCATTTTTCCAGTTATTGTTTTTGTATAAGCCAATGATTTTACCATTATTTACAACCATCGCACTGTATTGAGGCGTGTAGGGACCTGAAATTATTTTGGCATTATGAATTATTAAATCAACCGATTTCAAAGTGGTATCAGCGGTTTGGCCAAAACAAAAGGATGTTAGAAATAAAAAGGGAACGAGTAATTTCATACCTGCAAAAGTATATTTTTATTTAAACCTCCCGAGGTTTTTAAACGAAGGAGGATTTAAAAACCTCGGACGTTTTCGAATCCTTGGAGGTTTCAAATTTATTTATCTATTTTGCAACCAACTATTTCACAATTAACTTTTACTCATTATGACCAGTAAAACCTTAAAGTATCTAAGCTACGGTATTGTATTTTTGGCATTACTTTTATTTGCAATTTTCAGTTTCCTTACTGAAATTAAGGTTGATATGATTTTACTTTTAATACCAACGGTCGCAATTTCTTATCTTTTAAAAGTATGGGCACTGAAAAAAGCCAATTCAGAAAATCAGGATGAAGAATATATAAATGCATTACAAAAGGAAATTAAAACGGCTAAATGGGCAGGAATTGCGTTGTTGTGTTTTGCAGGGATTAAAATTATCATTCAGTTTTTTTAAAAATCAAAGCCCCCGCTAGTCCGAGTTTGTCCGAATGTGCTGGTGCTAGTTTTTTTTTAAACTCGTTCTCAAAAACCCATTATAATTATATCGTTCAAACGTTGACGAGGTTCTAAACCTCGTCAACGTTTCATTTAAGAAAAACCCCCTTTGCCCCTTTCCAAAAAATCCCCTACCTTCGCCCCCACCAACCAATGCAGTTTATATACCCCGGCTTTCTTTTTGGACTATTGGCCATTGGCATTCCGGTTCTTATTCATTTATTCAATTTCAGGCGGTTCAAAAGGGTTTTATTTACCAATGTTAAGTTTTTAAAAGAGGTAAAACAACAATCGCAAAAACAACGAAACTTAAAGCACTTACTGGTATTGGCGGCTCGTATTTTGGCGATTGCCGCTTTGGTATTTGCCTTTGCCCAGCCCTACATTCCTTCAGCCAATAAAAAAGCAGAGACCGGGCAAAAGGCTATAAGTATTTATGTTGACAATTCGTTTAGCATGAGTGCCGTTTCCGAAAAAGGACCTTTGCTGGAAACCGCCAAAGCCAAAGCCCGCGAAATAGTTTCGGCCTATGCAGAGAGTGATAAATTTCAAATTTTGAGCAATGTGTTTAGCGGGGCCAACGATAGGTTTTATTCAAAAGACGAGTTTATTCAAAAATTGGATGAAATAGAAATAGACCCGACCTCCAAAAGCCTTGAGGATATTATCCAAAAACAAACCAATTTTTTGGCCAACAGCGGTTATAAATTTAAAAAAGCCTATATCATTTCCGATTTTCAAAAGTCGTTTGCCGGCACTAAATCCATCAAGCCACAAACCGGTGTGGAGGTAAATTTAATCCCATTGAAAAGCAATACCGTTCATAATTTATTGATTGATTCGGTGTGGTTTGCCAGTCCGGTTTTTCAGCCTAATCAGGCGTTAAGCCTGATAGTACGAATAAAAAACCTGGGCGATGAAAGTTTGGAAGGTGGAACGGTTTCTTTAAAACTGAATGCCGTTCAAAAATCCATTTCAGGTTTTGATATAGCTGCCGGTGAAACCAAGGATGTGGCTTTAGGATTTTCGGTAACCGGCTCGGGATGGCAAAAGGCTGAACTAAGCCTTACCGACCATCCCATTGTGTTTGACGATACATATCATTTCACATTTCAAATAAACAACGAGATAAAAGTTTTGGCACTTTACCAAACGATGCCAAATGTTTTTATTCAAAAACTATTTAATACCGAGCCTTTTTTTAAGTTGGAAAATATCAGCATCAACCAGGTGGATTATTCCAAACTTGGAAATTATGATTTAATAATTCTTTCGGGAGCCACTGCGGTTTCCAGCGGTATGAGTCAGGAATTGAGTAATTACCTTGCTAATGGAGGAAATTTAACCATATTTCCTTCTGAAGATTTAGGAAAATCAGGCATTGATGAATTTGCAGAAGAATTGGGATGTAGTCAGTTTGGGGGCATCAAAACCAGTGCTTCCGAAATAAATACCCTCGATTTTCAAAATGAATTATTTGAAAATATTGTAGAAAACGAACGCCAGAATCTGGATTTACCGAAGGTTAAAAAATATTTTTCTTTTACTCCCAATAGCCTTATTCCTTCCTTGCCATTAATGAAATTGAGAAACGGCGATGCATTTTTGAAAGTGTATGATAAAGGAAAAGGACATATTTACCAATTTGCCGTAAACCTGAGCGACGACTGGAGCAATTTCCAGCAAAATCAATTGTTCGTGCCCATCATGTTTCGAATGGCATTTATGAAAAAATCGGAAATTCCGTTAGCTTACACCATCGGCAATAATGATTTATTAACGCCCGTTGCCACCATTAAAAACAGTAAAAAACCGAATGTTTTGAAAAAAGGAGCTTTTGAAATAATGGCAGAAAAAATTGTGAGGAACAATGAACTTTTTTTAACTGAAAATAATCAGGTAAAAGAAGCCGGGCTTTACGAATTATTGGACGCTGATGATAAACAATCGTTCCAAACTCTGGCCTTTAATTATAACCGGACTGAATCAGACGTAGATCTTTTGGAACCTGAAGAAATAAAAAATTTGTTTAGTTCTGAAGGTATAAAAGTCTATGAAAAATCAGACATACCGCTGAACACACTCATAAAACAGGAAGAAAACGGAAAGCCACTTTGGCGATTATTTATTTGGTTAGCATTGCTTTTTATAGCAATTGAGATACTTTTGCTAAGATTTTGGAAAAACACACAGCCGACTCCAAGTCCGGCACTATCCTGATAAAACAGGCTAAGATTGCCGATCCCGGTTCTATTCACAATAACCGGACTACTGATATTTTTATTTCTGAAGGGATTATTACCGAAATTGGGGATGTAACCAAAAAGGCCGACACCATTATTGAAGGTAAAAATTGCATTGCCACCCCCGGCCTGTTTGATTTGCGAAGCCGACATGGCGAACCCGGACTGGAACAAAACGAAGATGTGGAAAGTATTATTAATGCGGCATCAGCCGGAGGTTTTACAGGAATAGCCACTTTGCCCGATACCCATCCACCCGTACAAAGCCGGGCGCAAATTGAATTTTTGCTTCGCAAAGCGCATAAAAAAATCGTGTCGGTTTACCCCTTAGGAGCAACTACTTTAGATTGTGGAGGCAACGAATTAGCCGAACTTTATGATATGCATCAGGGGGGAGCCATAGGTTTTAGCAATGGCGATGTGTCTTATAATTCGGGGGCTTTGCAACGGGCATTGCTCTACACAAAAAATTTCAAAGGCCTTATTTTTAGCCATGCCGAAGATAAGAGTTTGAGCAACGGAGGGTATGTAAACGAAAGTAATAATACGGCATCATTAGGGTTAAAACATTTTGCTGCCCATGCTGAATATACCGAAGTAGCAAGGGAAATTGAGATAGCCAGATACACCGAATCGCGATTACATTTTTCGCATATCAGTACGGTTCAATCTGTTGAATTGATTCGAAAAGCAAAAGCCGAAGGATTAAAAATAAGCTGTGATGTAAGCATTCTTCACCTGATTTATACCGATGAAGTTTTAAATAGTTTTGATGCCAACCTAAAACTTATGCCTCCATTGCGAAGCGAAAAAGACCGACTGGCATTGATACAAGGTGTGAATGATGGAACGATAGATTGCATAGTGAGTGACCATAATCCGCAAAGCCCTGAAAGCAAAGTGGTGGAATTTAATTACTCGCCATTTGGTGCTATCACTATTCAGATTTTGTATAGTTTATACAACCAATTTTTATCAAAGGTTATTTCGCTTGATGTATTTATTAAGGCTGCGAGTATTAACCCAAGAAAAATTTTGAACCTACCCATTCCAAAAATTGAAGAAAATGAACAAGCCAATCTGGCCATTTTTGATACCGAAAAAGAATGGGAGTTTAATACAAAAACCAATCAATCTTTATCATCCAATTCACATTTGATGAATACAAAATTGAAGGGGAAATGCGTTTTTATTGCAAATGCTAAATCATCTAAAATTCTAAAATCATGAATCTGAAATCTCAAGTAGAAATTCCGGCCATATCAATGACTACAGCATTATTAAATGCTTTTTATAAAACCAAAAAGGAAGAAACTCCGCAACTACTTATCGAAAAATTGAGTAACATATTTCCATCCAAAGATAGTTTTATAAAAAAAATAAAAGCTTTGGATTCAGCAATTGATGAATCAAAAATTCCGGATGAAGTTGGAGAATTGATTTTTGATTTATTGCTTTACAATTTTTTTAGTGAAGACAGTAAACGATTGGGCGAAAGTTTTTTTGAAAGCAAAGAATGGGATCAAATAGAAGATGCCATAATAGACCGGGGAACTGAGTTGATGAATCTTTTGCTTTATCTGCAGGAATGTAAAGATTCGGGAATTCAGTTTTCAATAAATGATTATTTGGATGAATATTTAATAGCCGAAGATGATTTTGATAATGATGAACACGAGGTATATGAAGCTATTATTAAAAACAGGGATGCCATTGTGGAGGGTAATTTACAAACCATGCTTCAGATAAGTAGGAATAATAGCAACAGCCAGCTTGAAGACCAATTATTGCCCATTTTACTTTTTTTTGAAAGTAAAAGCAGCGTTGACAAAAAGCAGGAATTAATTTTAGCAGAAGGTAGCAATCCGGCTTTTCAGAGTTCATTTTTGGCAGTGCTATCATCGTTTTGAAATTTGAAAATTTTGCACGTAGAGACAAGGCATCGCCTTGTCTCTACCCTAACAAACACTAAAAACAATTAAAAACTATGAATCAATCATTATTTAAACGCAATTTCTTTTGGTATGGAATTTACTACGGGGTAGCTTCCATTTTATTTTTTTTGACAGAATATTTTTTATTTCCACAACTTATTGATAACAAAGTTGCTGCAACATTAATCTCAATCGTGCCAATGATTGTATTTATGGCTTTGGCCGGCATTATTGAAAAAAAGGAGAATAAAGGATACTTATCCTATGGCAAAAGCTTTAGATGTATGTTTTATACCGCATTTATTGGAATTACACTTTATTCGGTATTTTCTCATTTCTTTACAACCTATTATGCCCCGGATTTTATGAAGGATGTTTTTGAAAAGCAAATGACCGAAACAAGGACAAAACTGGAAGATAAAGGAATGTCGGATGAGGACATTGATAATACTATGAAAATATCTGAGACTATATACAAAAAAAAGGATAGCATTATTTTTAAAATTATTGGTCTTGCTTTTTCAGCAGGTTTTGCGGCTCTTTTGGCATTATTAACGGCTTTGTTCGTCAGAAAAAACCAACCTTTCAATTTTATGGAACCGGAAATAATTGATAACGGAAATTATAATGAACCACCGGAAAGGAAAGAATAAGTGAGTTAAGAATGAAAAAAGTAAAAAATCTTTTTTTTAAATTTTCTATCCCAATTATATCCACTATATCTCATAATTTTAGAAAATAATATTAATAGTTAAATGAATATATCCTTAGTAATACCGCTTTACAACGAAGACGAATCCTTGCCTGAATTGGTAGAATGGATAAATCGCGTGATGGTTGAAAATAAATTTAGCTATGAAATTTTATTGATTGATGATGGAAGTACCGATAGTTCGTGGAAAGTAATTTGTGAATTAAATAAAAAAAATTCTACTGTAAAAGGAATTCGGTTCCGCAGGAATTATGGTAAATCAGCCGGATTAAATGTGGGATTTGATCATGCATTGGGAGACGTTATAATTACCATGGATGCCGATTTACAAGACAATCCGGATGAAATTCCGGAGTTGTATAAAATGATTATGGAAGAAGGTTATGATTTGGTTTCGGGATGGAAACAAAAGCGCTACGATCCGTTTATGAAAACCTTCCCAACCAAAATATTTAATTGGGCAACCCGCAAAATGAGCGGTTTAAAACTTCATGATTTTAATTGTGGATTGAAGGCTTACCGAAGTGAAGTTATAAAAGGTATTGAAGTGTATGGCGAAATGCACAGGTATATTCCGGTAATTGCCAAAACAGCCGGATTTAGAAATATTGGAGAAAAGGTAGTTAAACATCAGTCGCGCAAATACGGGGTTACCAAGTTTGGATGGGAGCGATTTATCAATGGGCTATTGGATTTGGTAAGTATTTATTTTGTAGGAAAATTTGGAAAACGCCCCATGCATTTTTTCGGATTGATAGGAACCATTTCGTTCGTCATAGGTTTTGGAATAGCCTTTTATTTGTCTATCGCAAAATTTGCGTTACAGGAATATAAAATGACAGAGCGACCCATTTTTTATTTAGGTCTGTTGGCAATGATTATGGGCGTTCAATTGTTCCTTGCCGGATTTTTGGGAGAATTAATTTCCCGTAATTCTACAGATAGAAATAATTATCAACTTGCCGAAAAAGTTGGATATTGAAATTTTTAAACGAAAATATTATTAGGCCTAAATTCTTTGTGTCCAGATTCCCCCTTATAAAGGGGGGCAGGGGGGATTTTTTTCCCAATTCAACAATCTCTCCCTAAAAATGACAAACCCCAAATCCATTTTAATAATAGGCCCCGCCTGGCCACTTCGCGGTGGCTTGAGTACTTACGACCAAATTTTAGCCAACGAATTTATAAAGCAAGGATTCAAATTAACCATACTAACGTTCAAACTTCAATATCCTTCATTTCTTTTCCCGGGCAAAACCCAATATTCATCCGACCCTGCTCCTGCAGGTTTAAACATTGATATAAAAATAAATTCTGTTAACCCGTTCAATTGGCTTTTTACTGGTTTAAAATACCGATATCAAAAACCCGATTTAGTAATCATAAGATACTGGCTTCCCTTTATGGGCCCATGCCTCGGAACCATTGGGAGAATAATAAAAAGCAATAAAAAAAGTAGAATTGTGGCCATAACCGACAATGTTATTCCTCATGAAAAAAGATTGGGTGATACGCTTTTTACCAAATACTTTTTAAAAGCCTGCCATGGTTTTGTGGCTATGAGCCAAAGCGTTTTGACCGACCTGAAAAAATTTATTAAAAACAAACCGGCATTATATAATCCTCATCCTATCTATAATAGTTTCAAACCGGCTATTTTAAAAACCGAAGCTTGTGAAATATTAAAAATTGATGCTAAGAGCAATTATCTTTTATTTTTTGGATTTATAAGGGAATATAAGGGCCTTGATCTTTTGTTGGAAGCCTTTGCCAAAACCAACAGGCAACGGTTGAATTTAAAATTAATAATTGCAGGTGAATTTTATGAAGATGAAAAACCGTATATGGAATTGGTACAGAAATTAAATATTGAAAGTGATATCCTTTTCTATAAAGATTTTATACCTGATACAGAAGTTCATCTTTATTTTTCAGCAGCCGATGTCACGGTGCAGCCTTACAAAGACGCCACACAAAGTGGAGTTACACAAGTAGCTTATTTTTATAATAAACCTATGATTGTAACAAATATTGGCGGTTTGCCTGAACTGGTTCCAAATGAAAAAGCAGGCTTTGTAGTGGGAAAAAATCCGGAAGAAATTGCCACAGCTATAGAAAAATTTTATGACGAAAACTGGTCTGATAAAATGGGAGCTTTTGTAAAACAGGAAAAAGAACAATACAGTTGGGATAAAATGATGGATAGTTTATGGAAGGCGGCAGAGAAATAATATTAAAACCCCTCGGTCTAAAACCCTATACGGAAGTTTGGGATTTACAAAAAAAACTGTTTAACAAATTACTCAATGCCAAGTTAGAAGGCGATAAAAAACATGAGAATTATTTAATAACCTGCCAGCACAATCATGTTTTAACACTTGGAAAATCAGGTAAGGAAAGCAATATACAAATACCCGAATTTCCGGGAGTGGAATATATAAAAATTGATCGCGGCGGAGATATAACTTATCATGGACCCGGCCAATTGGTTGTTTATCCTATTTTAGATTTAGAACAATTTGGGATAAGTTTGCGGGAATATATTTATAAAGTGGAGCAAGCTGTTATTGATACCTTGGTATATTATGGAATAACCGCAGGCAGGATTAAAGAATTTACAGGGGTTTGGATAAATTATGAATCAGATAAACCTAGAAAAATTGCAGCCATCGGTGTTAAATCAAGCCGCCATGTAACTATGCACGGATTAGCTTTTAATATAAAACCTGATCTTAACTATTTTGATCTGATAATTCCATGTGGAATTGTAGGTAAGGAAGTAACGAGTATGGAAAATGAATTGGGCAAGAAAATAGATTTTGAAGAAGTAAGTGAAAAGTTTGTTTTTAATTTTTTAAAATTGCTCCATGCCTAAAAAATTTATTCCCGGAATTTATAACTACTGCGACCGCTGGTGCGAACGCTGCACTTTTACAAATCATTGTAGGGTTTATGAAAAAACAGATGCTTTAACCCCAGAGCAACAAGATATAAACAACAAAGCATTTTGGGAAAACCTTTCCGAAAATTTCAAAAATACCTTAGAGATGATTCAAAAAGAAGCCATCCGACATGGAATAGATTTGAGCCAGCCATTGACAGAGGAGGAAGAACAAGACTACAAAAATAAGGAAGAGCAATTTGAAATAATAACTGATAATAATCCCTTATTTAAACTGTGCAATGAATATCAGGCTATTGCCATGCCTTTTGTAGAAGAAAGCGAATCAATGATTAATAAAGCCAGGGAGTTGGTGAATGATTTCCATCTTGGTATCCAATCAGAAAAAGATGTCGTTTATACGATGGCCGATATCGGCGATAGTTTCCGGATTATTGAATGGTTTTTATTTTTTATCGAGGTTAAACTAAAACGGGCCTTTTATGGAAAACTGGAAGGAGAAGAATGGGAGGTGGAAAACGGTTTTCCGAAAGACAGTGATGGGACTGCAAAAATTGCTCTGATAGCAATTGAAAAAAGCATGGCGGCCTGGGCACAATTATATAATTTGCTACCTTCATCTCAAGATAAAGCCCTTCAATCTTTATCAGTTCTTGAACAGATAAAAAATAAATCATTGGCTGAATTTCCGGAGGCAATGCAATTTGTGAGGCCGGGGTTTGATGAATGATTAGACAAGACATAGTAGGTATTGAAAAACAAGGATATCATAATTTATATTAACTTTGCTTAGTGAAAACAAAAAGCGAACATATCACCTTTTGGATAGAACAAGCTGCCGACGATTGGGAAGCAGTGGAAACTCTTTTAACAGGAAAGAAATACGTTCAGGCATTGTTTTTTTCGCATCTGGTTATTGAAAAACTTTGCAAAGCGTTTTGGATAAAACATAATGAGAATAATATTCCACCACGAATCCATAACCTTGTTTATTTGATTAAGCAAACTCCAATCGAAATTTCTGAAAGCAATATGGAATTAATGCTAAACCTCAACCGGTTTCAATTGGAAGGCAGGTATCCTGAATATGTATCCTCGCTTTACAAACTTTGTGATGCCGCATTTACCAATAATTTTATAACTCAAACTAATATTTTTAAACAATGGTTACTAAAACAACTGCAATAAATCTGGTAAAAACTTTTGTCAGTGAATGTAATAAAGCCGGTTTATCATTTAATAAAGTGATGATATTTGGCTCAGTGGCAAAGGGAGAAAATACAGAATTGAGTGATATAGATTTGCTTTTAGTCTCAGACCAATTTACAAGCAACATATTCGATAATCTTAAACTCTATTCAAAAATAAACATCCGTTATCCGATAATAGAAACACACCCCTATCCTACCAATTATTATCTGGAAGGGGATGAATTTTTAAACAGGATAAATTATGAAGGGATTGAAATCAGGAATTGAGTATTTGAGTTGAAAATTGGAATGGTAAGAATTGGGTGCAGAAAACACTTTCCAAAAAGACAGCGATAGCCGTGCAAAAATCGCTTACGTATCAATTGAAAAAAGTATGGCAACCTTGGTTCAATTATATAATATTCTCCATTCGTGCCAGGATAAGGCTCTTCAATCTTTGTCAGTCCTTGAACAACTAAAAAATAAAACGTTGGCTGAATTTCCGGAGGCTATCCAGTTTATCAGGCCCGGGTTTGATGAGTAAGCCCTGAAAAACTTATCACCATTTTCCAAAACCAATTTCAAATTTTCATTTTCCAATTTCTCTTTTATTCGGCATCAGGTATTACCCTCTATCACGGGTTTCACTGTATTGCTTCGGAGTCAGGGTGAAATCTTTAAGTCGGGGTTTTTCCCAGCGTACATCAAGGCGTCTTTATCATCATAAAACATCCGAGGTTTTAAAAACCTCGGACGTTTGGTTCCCAAGTGTCCCAATAGTCCCAAAGTGTGTTATAATCATTTGTTATGGCTTAAAAGTATTAAACTTGTAAAACAAAAAACCCTTCCGAAGAAGGGTTTTCATTAATTTGGCAACGACCTACTTTCCCAGGTTTCACCCAAGTATCATCGGCTCGAGGGGGCTTAACTTCTCTGTTCGAAAAGGGAAGAGGTGAACACCCCTGATATAGTCACCATAAAATCTT
>CAYHCM010000045.1:0-117 GCA_964355045.1 uncultured Chitinophaga sp.
ACGGTACAAGCGGCGGATGCAGGGCTACCAACAGCGTCACCATTACTCAGCCTGCAAATCCAGTTTCCAGTTCATTTAATCAGGTTAATGTTTTATGCAACGGAGGAACAACCGGTT
>CAYHCM010000045.1:217-24840 GCA_964355045.1 uncultured Chitinophaga sp.
CATTCGCATGGACAGGCCCCAACAGTTTCACCGCCTCTACGGAAGACATCAGCAGTCTTGTAGCTGGTACTTATAATGTTGTAATAACTGATGCCAATGGTACAACAGGTGGATGCAGGTCAACAAATAGTGTGACCATTACACAGCCTGCTAATCCTGTTTCCAGTTCATTTAATCAGGTTAATGTTTTATGCAACGGAGGAACAACCGGTTCCATAAATCTTATTCCGGCAGGAGGAACTCCTTCTTACTCATTCGCATGGACAGGCCCCAACAGTTTCACCGCCTCTACGGAAGACATCAGCAGCTTAGCAGCCGGAACGTATAATGTTGTAATTACCGACGCGAATGGTACAACCGGCGGCTGCAGGGCTACCAACAGCGTGACCATTACACAGCCTACTGCTGCGGTTTCCAGTACATATTCTCAGGTAAATGTGGTGTGTAACGGAGGAAATACTGGTTCCATAAACCTTACCCCGTCCGGAGGTACTCCATCTTACACGTTTGCATGGACAGGCCCTGGAAGTTTCACAGCTTCAACAGAAGATATCAGTGGTTTGGCGGCCGGAACGTATAACGTTGTAATAACTGATGCCAACGGTACAACCGGCGGCTGCAGGGCTACCAACAGCGTGACCATTACACAGCCTTCAGCTGCGGTTTCCAGTACATTTACTCAGGTAAATGTGGTGTGTAATGGAGGAAGTACAGGGTCAATAAACCTTACTCCTGCAGGAGGTACCCCCGCTTATACCTTTGCATGGACTGGTCCGGGAAGCTTCACCGCTACGACCGAAGACATCAGCAGTCTTGTGGCCGGAACGTATGATGTAGTAATTACAGATGCAAACGGAACAACCGGCGGCTGCAGGGCTACTAACAGTGTTACCATTACACAGCCTTCTGCTCCGGTTTCCAGTACATTTACCCAGGCTAATGTGTTATGCAACGGAGGAAATACAGGTTCGGTCAATCTTACTCCGGCTGGAGGTACCACTCCTTATACATTTGCATGGACTGGTCCGGGAAGTTTCACCGCTACAACTGAAGACATCAGTAGTCTTGTGGCCGGAACGTATAACGTTGTAATTACCGATGCCAATGGTACCACCGGAGGATGCAGATCCACCAATAGTGTAACTATTACAGAACCTACAAAGTTGGTTATTTCTAATAGCGTAACGGATGTAAAATGTTTTGCCCAAAGCAACGGAGGTGTTAATGCTACTATTTCGGGCGGAGTAACCCCTTATAGCTTTAGCTGGACCAACGCAAGCACGACAGAAGATATTACTAATGTGGTAGCCGGTAGCTACACTCTCACTGTTACAGATAATAACGGGTGCACAATTCAAACAACCGGAGTTGTTAATCAACCGGCACTTTTGGTAGCAACCCATGTAATCAGTGATGTTAAATGTTATAATGGTTCCGACGGAGCTATTGACTTAACCATAACAGGTGGAATAACTCCTTATGTTTTTGCCTGGAACAGTGGCAATACTACCGAAGATATCTCAGGAAAGATAACCGGAACCTATAAAGTTACCGTTACCGATAAAAATCTCTGTGTGGTCAAAGATTCGGCATTTATTTCACAACCGGCCGCACCTTTATCTTCAACTATTGCCATGTCGCCTGTTAATTGTTTTGGGGGCAACGATGGTTCTGCCGATTTATCCGTAGCCGGAGGAACCGCACCTTACACCTATTCATGGTCGAACGGAAAAACAACAGAAGATATATCCGGATTGATACTTGGGACTTATTATGTTACAATAACCGACTTTAATAATTGCAAATTACTTGATACCATTGGTGTAACACAACCTGCCGCACCATTGGCCACAGGCATTACAAAACTGGATGTTAAATGTTTTGGTGGTAATGACGGTTCAGCTAATTTAACTGTTACCGGTGGGACTTCGCCTTACAACTTTGCATGGAGTAATTTGGCTGTTACCGAAGATATTTCAGGTTTGATTCTTGGAAAATACGTTGTAACCATTACCGATATTAATCTTTGTATAATTAAAGATTCCATTGTTATCAATCAACCTGCGGCGCCATTATCAAGCGTTATCATTGCTTCGGCAGTCAATTGTTTTGGCGGTAATGATGGAGGAGTAACATTGACCGTTTCGGGTGGTACTTTAAATTACATCTATTCATGGTCCAATGGTGCCTCTACAAAGGATATAGCGGGTTTAATTACCGGGAAATATAAAGTAACCGTTACCGATGCCAACGCTTGTATTTTAAAAGATTCAATTGTTGTTGCCCAACCAAATGCAGCATTGGCAGCTACCCGTATAGTTTCTAATGCAAAATGCAAAAATTCAAGTGACGGAAATATAAACCTTACAGTAACAGGAGGAACTTTGCCTTATACTTTTGTTTGGAGCAATTTACGAACCTCCGAAGATGCCATTAATCTGAAAGCCGGTCGTTATGTAGTTACCATCACCGACCTTAACGGATGTAAGCTAAAAGACAGCGCCGATATTACCGAGCCCGACAGTCTTAAAATTTCAGCCGATGGAACTACGGCAACCGAGGGAGAAAGCAATGGTTTCGCATTTGTTAATGTAACCGGAGGCACATTGCCATATTCGTATGTTTGGAATGGAAGTGCTTCCAACAATAACGATACTTTGTCCAATATACCTGTAGGTACCTATATCATCAAAGTAACTGATGGAAACGGATGTTTTCAAACCGACACCTTTATTGTATTGGAGGCTCCGCCAACAACAGAACTTCGACTGGGCCCAAATCCAAACGATGGAACACTAACCGTTTTTGATCTTGAAGCCTTCGGATTAGATCTTCCAATAACATTCGAAATTTGGGATATGAACGGGGAACTGCGAATGACCTTTGAAGTTATTGGCCAAAGCCTTCATACCTTTAATATTCCTGAAAATCTCTTTAACGGTATTTATACCTTACGGATGTATAATGAACGATATGAAGAGAGCAGAAAGGTTAATTTGTTGAGATAGATTTTTGATTTTATTTTTTAAGAAAAAGGCATCTCGCTTCTTGTGGGATGCCTTTTTCATTAATTTACCGGTTTGGATAATGATATTATACCAATTGTAAAAATAAAACAGTCCAAAGAATGGGAGTTAATACTGATAGAGTAGAGTTTAAATAATCCGATTTTTAAGGAATATATTACAGATGACGTATTGGTTTAAGGAAGATAGAAGAGTTTCGGGTGGGGGAAGAAAATAGGATAGAATTTATCTTTTAAAAAATAATATAGCGAGTGTTACTGCTACTTGACCTATCCAAAAAACAAACATCCATTTTATTATATCAGTTCTAGATTCAGCTATTTCTTTGCGAACAAAACCTATTTCTTTTGCTAAATCCTCTTTGGTGGCTAACCTGTCTTTTTCAATTGTAAATTTGTTATCTATTACCTGCTCTATGGTTTGGATTATTTCTTTTGTTTTTTCCTCTGATTTTACTATCGGAAAAAACAATTCATATAGTTTGAATGATTGAGAGGCTGTTATCATGATTCAAGTACAAAACTACCATAATATATTAATAAAAAAAACAACCCTTTCTAAGTAGAATATTTTTAAAATGCCAGGCATTAGGGTAGTTTCATCCCGATAGTCATTTGACCTATTGGTTTCATGGTATTGCCTCGTAGTAAGGGTAAAATCGTTAACATGTCTTTTTAATCTATCTTTAGCCTAAAAGTAAAGGCTCTAAACCTTACCGTCAGGTATAATCTCAATCTTTTAACATATTATTAAGTCTAAATAATCTAAACCATTTAATACCTATTGATAAACTGAAAAATAATAATAAATAACAATACCAGAGGCGAAATTACTTTTGAATAAAATGAAATTTCGGGGGTTGATATTGAATTCAGTTCTGATTCTCTTGCAAAATTTGTACTTATGATTTGCCAAATCACCTCGAAGACTTTGGTAAAGTCCCTTTAAAACTTCCAATTTAAGTCTTCAATTTTCAATAATTTTAATAACATGTCATGAATATTCATCCCAAAAATTCAAAACCAATCCTTTTTAAAACGAAGTAATAAATTATTTTTGTTTCAAAGTTTAGCTATCGGCTCGCATATAATGGGTGATAAGCTGTTAGAAATTAATTTTAAAAAAAACAAACATACTATGAGAGATCAATTGAAACAAATTCGCGAACAACAAAAAGAGTCATGGAATAAATTTTCCTCAGGCTGGAAAAAATGGGATGAAATGACAATGGATTTTTTGAAACCTATGGGTGATGAAATTATTCGTCTTCTCAATCCCCGAAATCATGATTTAATTTTGGATGTAGCAGCAGGAACGGGTGAGCCGGGATTAACCATAGCCTCAATGCTTACAGACGGGAAAGTTATTATTACCGACCTTGCCGAGGATATGCTTACAATTGCTCGTGAAAATGCAGCCAAAAGAGGAATTAAAAATATTGAAACGATTGCTTGCGATGTATGCGAGCTTCCGTTTGCCGACAATACATTTGATGCTATAAGTTGCCGGTTCGGATTTATGTTTTTCCCCGATATGTTGCTGGCAGCCAAAGAAATGGTTCGTGTACTAAAACCCGGAGGAAGAATTGCAACTTCGGTTTGGAATGTTCCTGAAAAAAATTTCTGGGTTACCGCTATCATGGGAACTATAAGTAAAAATATGGATTTGCCTGCTCCGCCACCGGGTGCACCGGGCATATTCCGTTGTGCAGGGCAGGGTTTTATTTCCGGTTTATTTTTAGAAGCAGGCTTAAAAAATATTTCAGAAAGAGAGGTAAATGGAAAAATGAATTGCAAAACAACAGATATTTATTGGAATATGATGACCGAAGTTGGGGCGCCTATAGTGGCTGCACTTAGCAAAGCAGATGATGCAATGAAAGAAAAAATAAAAAAGGAAGTTTTCCAAACCGTGAACCAAAAATATCCGGATGGAAAGGTTTTTATTGATACAGGCGCAATTGTAATTTATGGGGAGAAATAAATTAGTACCTCATTTTGTAATTTCCTTACCCAACTTTTCATCCTGTTTATTTTTTGGAATTGGGAGAAATCCATTCAAAAATTTCATAACCTTTCAGAAGATTGGAACCCGTTCAGGAAAAATAAATTACTTTTAAATATTATAAACTCAAAAAATAACAAACGCTTATATGAAAGATCAACTTATGGTAAAAATGGTACTTGGTGCCTGGTATTCAGCTATAAAAGAGGCTGACAGTTTTTTTGAAAACCTCAGCGATGAGGAATTGCAAAATGATGTAGCTCCATACCGAAACACAGGGGTTTATTTGTTAGGTCATCTCACAGCCGTTCACGACAGGATGCTTACATTGCTTAATCTTGGAGAACGAAACTATCCCCAATTAGATGACCCTTTTATTTCCAATCCCGATAAATTAATTCCACAAACAATACCAACCAACCAATTGAGGCAGTATTGGAAAAATCTAAATTCCATTTTGACTGACAAATTCAACAATTTGCCAGCCGAAGCCTGGTTTGAAAAACACAATTCAGTTTCTGCCGAAGATTTTGCAAAAGAACCGCATCGCAACAAACTAAATGTGGTAATTAGCCGGACGAATCATCTGGCCTATCATAACGGGCAATTGGCATTTTTGAAAAAATAATAATAATTAGCAACAAAATATTTTATACCCAAGTCACTTTGAAGGTAGGAAGCCTTGGTTTTACCAATATTCAATTCTTGCTGGACAATTCTAAAGGTGACAATTTATCCCATTTTATTAAAAGCCTTAAAGAGATAAGGAACATAAAAAATAGCCACGGGTTTCAATATTTAAAAACCAACTCTTTGTAATCTGAAGTAATAAATTATTTTTGTTTAAAAGTTTAAAACATAAATAACATAATGAAGCAGCCTTTTTAACTTGATAAAAAATTATAAAACTTTACCAATAATCTCAATAAAATTAAATGAACGCAGCCGATAGACCAAGTGAAACCATAGAGGATGTAACCCGAAAGCTGGATCAACGCAATGCTGAATTAGCCGTAATCAAAAGCGTGCAAGAGGGGTTGGGTAAAAAATTAGATATCAAAAGTATTTATGAATTGGTAGGTGAAAAAATGCGTGAAATTTTTAATGCACAGGTTTTTGATATTACTACGTATGATAAAACTACCAATCTGATTGAAGATTGTTACGCTTATGAGAAGGGCGACCGAACTTTATTGGGACCCAGAGAACCAAAAGGATTCAGAAAGCATACCATTGAAACTCGTCAGCCTTTGGTTATAAATGAAGATATTGAAAAATATATGCGGGAGTTGGGAAATGTCGTTGTACACGGCGAAGTTTCCAAATCGGTTGTTTTTGTACCGATGATTAGCAATGATGAAGTGATCGGAGTAATTAGTTTACAAAACATTGATCAGGAAAATGCCTTTTCAGATTCGGATGTGAGCCTTCTTACAACCCTTTCCAACAGTATGAGTGTAGCCTTGGAAAATGCCCGTCTATTTGATGAAACCACTAGATTACTTAAAGAAACAGAACAACGCACAGCAGAGCTTTCAGTCATAAACAGTGTGCAGGAAGGACTTGCCAAGGAACTCGATATTCATGGTATTTATGAATTGGTGGGAGAAAAGATGAGGGAAATTTTTAATGCTCAGGTTTTTGATATTGTTACCTATAATAAATCAACTAATTTAATAGAGGATTGCTATTCGTTTGAAAAAGGTGACCGGACTTTATTGGGCCCACGAGAACCGAAAGGGTTCAGAAAACATATTCTCGATACCGGGAAACTTCTTGTTATCAATAGCGGATTAGATATTGTTAGTCTGCAATATGATAACCCTATTCTTATTGGAGAAGACACCAAATCAGCAGTTTTTGTACCGATGATATCCGGAGGTAACGTAAATGGAGTTATTAGCTTGCAAAACCTCGACGAGGAAAATGCCTTTTCCGAATCCGATGTTAGCCTTCTTATGACCCTTTCCAGCAGTATGAGCGTGGCCCTCGAAAACGCGCGTTTGTTTGATGAAACTACCCGCTTGCTTAAAGAAACAGAGCAACGCACAGCAGAACTTTCCGTGATTAACAGTGTACAGGAAGGATTGGCCAAAGAACTTGATATTCGGGGCATTTATGAATTGGTAGGTGAAAAAATGCGGGAGATTTTTAATGCCCAGGTATTTGATATTGTAACGTATAATAAAACAACCAATCTTATTGAAGATTGCTATGCGTATGAAAAAGGAGATACAACTTTATTAGGACCTCGTGAACCAAAAGGATTTCGGAAACATATACTCAGTACCGGAAAATTATTAGTTATAAATAAAGGGTATGATATAATAAGTCTTCAATACGATAATACTACCCTTATCGGCGAACATCCGCTTTCTGCCGTCTTTGTTCCTATGATTTCAGGAGGAAATGTTAATGGGGTAATCAGTTTACAGAATATTGATCAGGAAAATGCATTTTCCGATACAGATGTAAGCTTGCTTACTACACTTTCTAATAGCATGAGCGTAGCCTTGGAAAATGCCCGTCTGTTTGATGAAACCAACCGATTGCTTAAAGAAACTGAGCAACGCACTGCAGAACTTTCGGTCATAAATAGTGTACAAGAGGGGTTGGCTAAGGAAATGGATATCCATAGTATTTATGAGTTGGTAGGCGAAAAGATGAGACAAATTTTTAAGGCTCAGGTTATTGATATTGTAACGTATAACAAAACCAATAATCTGATTACAGATTGTTATTCGTTTGAAAAAGGCGACAGAACCTTGCTGGGACCACGGGAACCTAAGGGGTTCCGCAAACATGTGATTGAAACGGCAAAAACCCTTGTTATTAATAAAGATGTGGAGCAATTATCATCAAAGTATGACAATCAGGTAATGGTAGGTGAAATTGCAAAATCCATTGTATTTGTTCCCATGATAGCCGGTGATATAGTCACCGGGGTTATCAGTTTACAAAATCTTGATCAGGAAAATGCTTTTTCCACTTCTGATGTTAGTTTGCTTACAACGCTCTGCAACAGTATGAGTGTGGCTCTGGAAAATGCCCGGCTATTTGATGAAACCAATCGTTTGCTTAAGGAAACCGAACAAAGAACTGCTGAGTTGGCGGTAATTAACAGTGTGCAGGATGGTTTGGCTAAAGAATTGGATATTCAGGGAATTTATGAACTGGTTGGGGAAAAGATGCGGGAGATTTTTAATGTTCAGGTCATAGATATTGTTACTTATAATAAAACTACCAATCTTATTGAAGATTGTTACGCTTATGAAAAAGGGGATACAACCTTACTTGGACCAAGAGAACCAAAAGGTTTTAGAAAACATATTCTCGATACGGGGCAACTACTGTTAATTAATCAGGGGATGGGAAAATATATGCGTGAAATGGACAGTGCGGTTTTACATGGGGAGCAAGCTAAATCTGCGATTTTTGTGCCAATGATTACCGGTGGGGAAATAACAGGAATAATTAGTTTACAAAATCTTGATCAGGAAAATGCCTTCTCCAATTCAGATGTAAGTCTGCTTACAACCCTTTCAAACAGTATGAGTGTTGCCTTGGAAAATGCCCGGCTTTTTGACGAAACCACCCGCCTTTTGAAAGAAACAGAACAACGAACTGCGGAGCTTGCGGTAATTAATAGTGTTCAGGATGGATTGGCGAAGGAACTGGATATGCGGGGTATTTATAACCTTGTTGGCGATCGTCTTTGTGGTTTATTCCCTGATACGCAAACCTTGGTTATTCGTACATTTGAACATGAAACAGGGTTGGAACATTTTCAATATGCTATTGAAAAAGGAATACGTTTAGAGGTTGAATCACGACCTTTTATTTGGGCAAACCAACATTTGATAAATGATAGAAAACCCATTCATATTAATAAAAATTATGTGGAGACTTCGAAAAAATATGGAGGAACAGGCGTTACTACCGGACAACCACCAAAATCCGCAGTTTTTGTACCTATGCTCATAGGCGAAACTGTTACGGGATCAATTAGCTTGCAAAATGTGGATAGGGAAAATGCCTTTACCGAATCAGACCTCAGGCTACTCACAACGCTGAGTAACAGTATGAGCGTAGCCTTGGAAAATGCGAGATTGTTTGACGAAACCAATCGCCTTTTAAAAGAGACCGAACAAAGAACAGCCGAATTATCTGTGATTAACAGTGTGCAGGAGGGTTTGGCTAAAGAACCCGATATACAGGGCATTTATGAATTAGTAGGAGAAAAAATGAGGGAAATTTTTAAGGCACAGGTTATTGATATCGTTGCTTATAACAAATCAACCAATCTGATTGAAGATTGCTATGCCTATGAAAAAGGCGACCGAACCTTATTAGGCCCAAGGGAACCAAAAGGGTTTAGAAAGCATGTAATTAAGACATCAAAAACGCTTTTGATAAATAAAGATGTTAACGTATTAAAATCGGAATATGATAACACAGTTATTATTGGCGAAGCGGCCAAATCAATCGTATTTGTCCCTATGGTAGCCGGTGATGAAGTAACCGGAGTTATCAGTTTACAGAACCTTGATGAGGAAAATGCATTTTCTGATTCGGACGTAAATCTATTAACCACCTTTGCTAACAGCATGAGCGTGGCCCTGGAAAACGCAAGGCTTTTTAATGAAACTACCAGGCTTTTAGCCGAAACTGAACAGCGGGCAACCGAATTACAAACCGTTAACCATATTAGCGGGGCATTGGTTTCACAACTCGAATTTAATTCGCTTATCAAACTCGTTGGCGAACACATGAGGGATACATTCAAAGCCGACATTGTATATCTGGCGCTTCACGATTGCAAAAGTGATATGATTAATTTTCCATATGTTTATGGAGATACTTTGGAATCTAGCCCATTCGGTAACGGAATTACTGAAAAAATAATTTTAAATAAAGAACCAATACTCATCAATCACAATATGGAAGAAGCATTTAAATCATTAAATGCCGAAAAGAGAGGAAAATTAGTTGAATCGTTCATGGGGGTTCCAATAATTGTAGGAACAGATGCGATAGGAATTATAAGTGTTCAAAGCACGAATGTTGAAAATAATTTCAATGAAAATGATCAACGGCTATTGACGACTATAGCTGCAAATGTTGGGATAGCCATGCATAATGCTGATGCCTACCAAAAACTTCAGGCGGCACTTATAGAATTGAAAGCAGCTCAGGAGCTTTTAGTTCAATCCGAAAAAATGGCGTCATTGGGCGAACTTACCGCCGGCATTGCTCATGAAATTCAGAATCCGTTAAACTTTGTAAACAACTTTTCGGAAGTAAATGCCGAATTGATTGATGAAATGAAAGAAGAAATTGAAAAAGGAAATCTGGATGAAGCAAAGGCAATAGCAAGCGATATAAAAGATAATCAGGAAAAAATTACCCATCACGGCAAACGGGCTGATGGTATAGTAAAAAGTATGTTGCACCATAGCCGGAGCAGCACGGGTGCAAAAGAACCAACAAATATTAATTCATTGGCTGATGAGTATTTACGTCTGGCTTATCATGGATTGCGGGCAAAGGATAAAAGTTTTAATGCAACCATGAAAACCAATTTTGACGAAACCATCGGAACTATAGATATCATTACTCAGGACATTGGTAGGGTAATTCTCAATTTAATTACCAATGCATTTTATGCCGTTGCCGAAAAGAAAAAACAGATTGGCGATGGATACCAACCCAATGTAACAGTCAGCACAAAAAAATCAAAAGGTAAAATAACGATAGGGGTTAAGGATAATGGCAATGGAATTCCGCAAAAAGTTTTGGATAAAATTTTTCAACCTTTTTTCACCACTAAACCAACAGGTGAAGGAACCGGATTGGGCTTGTCATTAAGCTATGATATTGTAAAAGCACATGGCGGTGAATTAAAAGTAGAGACCAATGAAGGGGAAGGAACGGAGTTTATTATTAATTTACCTGAATAAAAAAGTAAAAGATGAAAATTTTAGTAGTAGATGACGAGACGGATGTGAAGGTTCTTTTTGAACAACGTTTTCGAAAAGAAGTGAAAGAAAAACAAGTAGAATTTGAGTTTGCCTTTTCGGGCGAAGAAGCTTTGGATTATCTTAGCCGAGTTAACAATGAAGTGGTATTAATTTTATCAGACATTAATATGCCGGGAATGACAGGCCTTGAACTTTTGGCACATATCAAGCAAAAATACCATGAACCACCACCGGTAGTAATGATGATAACTGCCTATGGCGATGAAGAAAATTATAATCGGGCCAAACAGTTGGGAGCCGATGATTTTTTAACCAAACCTGTTAACTTTACATTACTAAAAGAAAAACTTAAACTTAAAAACTGATGGCAAAAATATTGGTAGCGGATGATGAGATTGATCTTGAAATGCTCATAAAGCAAAAATTCAGGCAAAAGATACGGGAAGAGCAATATGAATTTGTTTTTGCAATAAACGGTAATGACGCCCTTGACAAAATCCTGCTACATCCGGATATAGATATAGTTTTAAGCGATATCAATATGCCTGAAATGGATGGCCTAACCTTATTAAGCAAGCTCAATGAATCCAATCCATTAATAAAATCAGTAATAGTTTCGGCCTACGGTGATATGGATAATATCCGAACAGCCATGAATCGCGGTGCTTTTGATTTTATTACCAAGCCCATCAATTTTGAAGATTTGGCGGTAACCATGGAAAAAACCATTCAGCATGTTACTCAAATCCGTGAAACCTTAAAAGCCATTAAAGAAAATAATATCCTTAAAATGTATGTGGACGAAACGGTGCTTAATTTTATGGGAGGCCGTGAGTTTGAATCATCTTTGATGGAAAATGAAACAATTGAAGCAACCGTTGTATTTATTGATATTTGCAGGTTTACTTCTATCAGCGAAAGTGAACCAGCCGACACAGTTGTAAACCTTTTAAATAAATATTTTGATGTAATGGTAAAAGAAATTATAGCTCATGGGGGATATATTGATAAATTTATAGGGGATGCAATAATGGCGGTGTTTAAAGATGATAATCACTTGTTCAAAGCCATTGAAGCAAGCCTTTCAGTAAGAAGTCAGATAGAAAAGATGCCTGCCTTGTTCGATAATGTTTCCTTTATGCCAAAGGTGTCAATCGGTATTAACAGTGGCGAAATGATTTCAGGTAATATTGGTTCGGCCAGTCTTCGACGTTTGGATTATACGGTAATTGGCGATGCGGTAAATACGGCTCAGCGTTTACAATCGGCTGCCAAAGAAGATCAAATTATTATTAGCGAATCATCTTACGAAAAAGTTAAAGCAGCATTCAACTGCCGGAGAGTAGGGGAGGTGCCTTTGAAAAATAAATCCAATACGATGAATATATATGAAGTGTTGAATTGATTATTAATCTTGCCATCAAGGTTGAGGAGTTAATAAAATTATCTGGTTTTTATCAAAATCTTTAATCTCAACCATTTTTAACAATACATGTAGGTTTATGATAAATCGGAAAATTGCATGAGTTTGAAATAAAACACAATTTATTGGCCTTATCATGTAATTCATTTGCTTTGTCAATCATAGATTTATTGCTTACTACAACGGTTGGATATAAAGTTACTTCGGTAAAATGACCTCCGCCACCTTCGGTTTCCTGCATAGTTCCTGTCGCATTATCGGTGTAGTCCATCACCACAACACCGGCATCGGCACACAGATGCAAATACCAAAGCATGTGACAGGCGGATATGGAAGCTACCAAAAATTCTTCAGGATTGTGTTTTGTAGTATCTCCCCTAAAGGCCGGGTCGGATGAACATAAAATATCTTTTTTATTTTCTATTGACAGGGTGTGGCTTCGGTCATATGTTCGATAATCATTTGTTCCTAGTCCATTATTGCCGGTCCATTTAATGGCTAATTTATAAGTGTGTTCTTTGTTCATTTTGGTGTTTTATTATTTCTAAAATCATATTAGTTGTCTGCAAATATAATTTTCAAAACACTTTGAGAATTAGTAATTTTAAATAAAAAAAGGGCCTTAACAGCCCTTCTCTATAAATTTTTTATGATTATTATTTTTTATCTGCTTCTTTAGCTTCATCGGTAGCTGCACTTATACTTGCACGGGTTACGGTTACCGAAACAACAGAGTTAGCTTTGGTGTCCAGAAGTTCCAAACCTTTTACATCTATATCTCCAACCCGTATATTTTGTCCAATTTCAAGTTTTTCAATATTAACGTCAATGGCATCTGGAATGTCTTTTATCAATCCTTTCACAGCAAGTTTTTTAATTTTTAATGTCAACTTACCACCGGCTCTCACACCGGCCGCGGTACCGCTTAAATGCACAGGGATACTGATAGTGAGAGGTACATCAGGCGATACTTCCATAAAATCGGCATGGATAATAGCTTCATTTACCGGATGAAATTGAATATCCTGTAATTTGGCTAATATTTTTCCCTCTTCCAAATTTAACTGAACGAGATACGTATTCGGAGTGTAAACCAGATTTTTAAAATCATATTCATAAACTCCAAAATGATGGTTGCCATTTTTTCCATAAACCACACACGGAACTTTTCCTTCACTTCGCAACGCCTTGGTTGCCTTTTTTCCTGTGCCGTTTCTGGCATCTCCTTTTAAAACGATTGTCTTCATTTATTTTTATACATTTAATTTTTGTTGGAATGCTTTTTCAATGCTGAACAATGAACTGATAGAGTTATGATCAATTACATTGCGGATGGCATTGGCAAATAATTTGGAAGTGCTAAGCACTTTAATTTTATTGCTAATATATTTTATAGGTAACGTATCGGTAACCACAAGTTCATCTAATTCTGAGTTATCAATATTTTCATACGCTTTGCCCGATAATACAGGATGTGTACATACTGCCCTTACCGATCTGGCGCCTTTTTCTTTTAATAATTGAGCGGCTTTGCACAATGTATTGGCTGTATCACACAAGTCGTCAATTAATACAACATCATACCCGTTTACATCCCCGATAATAGTCATCGAGGCCACTTCATTGGCTATTTTTCGCTCTTTATCCACTATCACCATTTCCACATTCATGGCTTGAGCAAAAAATCTAACCCGTTTGGAAGCCCCAACATCGGGCGCAGCTAATTTAAGATTAGGTAATCTTAGGCTTTGAATGTAAGGTATAAAAATTACCGAAGCATCTAAATGGTCAACCGGAATATTGAAAAATCCCTGGATTTGCGGAGCATGAAGATCCATTGTCATTACCCTATCAGCTCCTACAGCGGTTAATATATCGGCTACCATTTTGGCAGCTATCGGAACCCGGGGTTTATCTTTTCTGTCCTGACGGGCCAATCCATAGTAGGGGATAACAGCTACTACTTTATGCGCCGAAGCTCTTTTGGCAGCATCTATCATAAGGCAAAGCTCCATAAGATTATCCTGAGGAGGATTGGTAGATTGAATTATAAAAATATCCGTTCCCCTTACCGATTCATTAATACTCGTTTGAAATTCGCCATCGCTAAATAAGGCGCAAGAAGCATCGCCCAAGGGTTCACCAAAATCGGCTGCAATTTTTTCGGATAAATACCGGGAACCCCGGCATGTAAATAATTTTACTTTGTTGGCTGATCTTTCCATTGTGTTTTACTTTCGTCTCCCTGATGTTCGACTATCATAAACTTATTTCTAAGTTGTCCGACTAGGGCTCGAACCTAGACTCTCTTGGACCAAAACCAAGCGTGTTGCCAGTTACACCATCGGACAATAAGGCTGCGAAATTAGTATTTTTAATTTCTAATTGCCACAGGAATTTCTAAAAATTATTTTAACTTAAAAATAGGTTTAAAAAAAAGGCGAAACCCATTGAGCTTCGCCTTTTTTAGTAGGTTATTATAAAAAATTATTTTACAAATTTTGTTGTTTCAACTTTTCCATCCTGATCCAGATAGATATAATATGTTCCTTTTGGAAGGTCGGTAATTAACATATCAATCGTTTTATTTTCGTTAGGAGTAGCATCATATCTCATCACTTCTACACCATTCACATCTTTAACATATATTTTAGCTTCCTTATCAGAAAATGTAACTACAGATATTTTTGTATCGGCAGGGTTTGGATAAACCATTATTGTTTCTTTTTCACCCTGATCAGGTAAAATATATCTGTTACCTCCAATTACTATTGTTTTACAAATTTGTTTTTTGCAGCCAGTTTTTGGGTCATGAGCGGTCATACAAATTACATATTTACCGGCAATATTATAGGTATGATCACTTACTCTGCCTTTACCTTCTTTTTTGTCACCCCAATTCCAGTAATATTCAACTCCTGTACCATTAGCACCTTCTACCACTATACTGTTGCCTGTAACAGTAAATGAAAATTCGGGTTTAAAGTTGGCACATGGGTCTGATGTTTTACCAGCTACCTCTACTGTAAAGCATATCCTTTTTTTGCATTTGCGTTTGGCATCATATACGGTTACGCAAACTTCGTATTTACCTGCTTTGGTATAAGTATGAGTTACTGTGCGGTCTTTACTTCCCTTACTTCCATCACCCCATTTCCATTCCATAGTTGCACCTTTCCCGCCATCAACGTCAACTTTAAGATGTAGTCCATCGGTTTGGAAGCTAACTTTCGGGTTAAATCCTTTACATGGATCTTCATTCTCTCTGCCTTTAATAATTATTTCTTTACAAACCTTTTTACTGCAACCAGTATTCGGGTCAGTAATTGTGACACAAGCTTTATGGGTTCCGGGTTTTGTAAAATCCATTTTTACATTGCGGTCGGTACTTGATTTGCCATTGCTGAATATCCATTTATACGTAAAGTTTGTTCCGCTTTGTGCTACAAAAACAACAACATTACCATCTAATCTGTAACTAAATGTTGGATTAAAATCTTTACAAGGATCAGAATTTGTCCCTTTAATTGTAAAATCAAAATGAACATATTTTTTGCATCCTGTTTTATGGTCGGTAATAAGTACAGATCCTTTGTAGGTTCCGGGCTTATAAGTATGGCTGTTTTGGGTTCCTGAAGAACCATCACCATAACTCCATGTGTAAGATAAAGTGTTCGTAGTATTTCCTGAACCCCAAAAAGTAACAACCCCATTTTCTCCAATTTTATATTCAATTGTTGGGTTAAAGTCTTTACAAGGGTCTTCTTCTCCTTTTACAGTAAATTCTTTACACAATTTTTTTGGAGTACATTTTACACCACCAATAGTAGCATTTATTGTAACACAGGCTCTGTAAGATCCCGGCTTATATTGATGAGTTCCATCACTTGTGGAGGAGGATGTATTGTCACCAAAATCCCACTCATACGTGTAACTGCTATTATATGTAGATTTGTAAGTAGCCTTTCCATTTGCATCAACTGTAAAGTCAGCCGTTGGATTAAAACCAGCACAGGGGTCTGATCCTTGAATTGTAATGTTTTTGCAAATCTTTGTAGTACAATAGGTGTTTGTGCCCTTGATTTGGAATTTTATCAAAACACATGGCTCCCAAGTCCCTGCCTTTGTATAATTATGTGTTGCATTAAGATCGCTTGATGATGAACCATCACGAAAATCCCATGACTGAGAAATAATTGTACCATCAGTAGTTACATTGAACGAAACTGTCGTTCCTGAAATGGTAGAGGTCACTTCCGTTTTAATTCCTTCGCAAGGTGGTATCTGAGCGAATAAAGTTGAGGAAGCAGCAAATAATAGAATAAGAAATGTAGCTATTTTTTTCATTGTTTTTAATTTTAGAAAGTTCAAATTTATGTTTATTATTATTACATAGACATCAGATTTTTAAAAAATGTTACATTTCGTTTTGAATTAATGTAATATTTAAGTCAGGTTATTTTAAACCCTTTACCAGATAAGGCTTCGCAGCGCAACAGGAATATACATTTGGTTGCCTTCCACTACATTAAATGCATCATAAAATTCCTGCATATTACTCATTGGGCCTAATATCCTGAATTTAGCCGGAGAATGAGGGTCAGTAGCTAAACGAGTTTTTAGTGCTTCGGGTTTTATATTATTTTTCCAGCCTTGTGCCCACGAAATAAACAAACGTTGTTCGCCAGTAAGCCCATTAATAACAGGTGAAGGTTTACCGTTCAAAGATTTTTTATAAGCATAATAGGCCAGGGTTAATCCTCCCAAATCAGCAATGTTTTCGCCTAAGGTAAGTTCTCCATTTATTTTTGAAGTATCAATTACCACATAATTATTGAATTGTTTTACTAATAACCCGGTTCTGGCTTTAAATTGTTTTTTATCTTCTTCTGTCCACCACTCTATCATGTTTCCGTCACCATCAAACTGGCAACCCTGATCATCAAAACCATGTGTAAGTTCATGGCCTATTATGGCACCTATACCTCCATAGTTGGCCGCATCATCGGCATTGGCATCAAAAAATGGAGGCTGCATAATTCCGGCTGGAAATACAATTTCATTAATGGATGGATTGTAATAGGCATTTACTGTAGGTGTACTCATTCCCCATTCGGTGCGGTCAACAGGTTTGCCAATTTTATCAAGCATCAGGTTTAAAGCAAATTCATTGCTTCGCAATACATTCATACAATATGATTCTTCATTTATTATTAGTTTGCTGTGGTCTTTCCACTTATCGGGAAAGCCTAATTTTCTGATTATTTTATCCAGTTTGGCCAAAGCTTGTTTTTTTGTTGAATCACTCATCCACGTTAAGTTCTTAATTCTTTCGCGATAGGTGGCTGTAAGATTATCAACCAAAGTATTTACTTTCGCTTTTGCTTCAGCATTAAAATATTTTTCTACAAATAATTTTCCCAAAGGTTCGCCAAGGCTGCCATCGGTTTTATCCAAAGCTCTTTTCCAACGTGGCTTCATTTGTTTGGTTCCCCGCAATACCGTTTCAAAAAAATAAAAATCCTGCCTGTCAACATTGCTGCTTAAATATGCTGCCGTGGCATTTATCAATTGCCAATGCATATAGGCTTTCCAATCCTCAATTTTGACTGATTTTAGCATAGTATTAAAATCAGTTAAAAATTTAAGATGTTCAACTACTACTTCATTAAATGGTTTTGCACCTAATTCTTTAAAATACAAATCCCAGTTGATGTTTGAATATTGCTTTTTAAAATTTTCATACGTCATTTGGTTGTATTGTGCCTTAATATCTCTTCTCTGAGTTGAGTTCATGGCATTGGTTGCCAATTTTAATTCTATGTCATATGGAATTTGTGAATTTACTTTCGCCTTAGTCTTAGCGGAGGCTACCATAGCCATCATGCTCTTAATATGCTGTTGATATTTTATTCGGATACTATCATATTTAGCCTGAAAAAAATATTCCTTATCAGGTAAATTAAAACCACCCTGACTTACATATTGATTGTTTTTTTTGCTGTCGTTCAAATCTGAAGTTACATAAAAACTAAATCCTCCGGGGATTCCCATTTTATGAAAATGTGCCATAAGCCTAATCAGGTCGTCTGCGTTTATTACAGAATTTATTTCATCCTGCATTTTTTTAATTGGCTTTAAACCTTCTTTCTCAGCCTTGGTACTGTCCATGGCTACACGATAAAATGTTCCTACCAATTGGCGGTCGGTGCCTTTGGCAGCATTTTTATCGGAAGAAACTTCATTAACAATTGACCTTAATTTTTCAAGATTTCGGTCTTCAATTTCATTAAAACTTCCCCAGCGACTTTCAGTGGCAGGTACCGGATTGTTTTTTAGCCAAACGCCATTGGCATAAAAATTAAAATCGTTGCCCGGCAGCATCATGGTATCCATATTGGTTAATACAATACCGGGATTAATTTGTGAAACTCCTTTATTACAATTATTTAGAACCAAGCCAATGGTAATAACTGAAATTATTAAACAGTAATTTTTATTCATATCTTTTTAATTATATTTTGGCAAATATATTTGTTCGACGATTAAACTAAAATGTTTTTTTATATAAATAGAGTTTATAATTGAATTTGCCTTTTTTTGCAGTGTTATTTCTAAAGAAAATGAAAAATATCCGTTCACGCACTATTTTCCTTGCTTTGGCACTTGCAGGTATTTGTTTGCTTTTTATTTTTTCATATTTAACCTATCGTTCACTTATCATGGGAAGCTATGCCAAGGAAAACGTGACACAGTTTTATAATAATAATAGATATCTTACCAATGCCAACAATCTCGTTTTTATCATCCTGTTGTTTGTATCCAATATTTTGTTTATCCGCCATCGGTATTGGGATACCTTTATTTGGACGGGACTAATTTTTTTTACGTTTGCCTTAATTGACTGGTGGTGGCTTAGTGAAATAGTTTTTCATTACAAAAAGAAAAATGATTTATTGGAAGGGGAAAGTAATTTAATGCCATTTTTCGGAATTGCTATCGCCCTTTTTGTAATGGGACTTACCATTGGAAATTACCTGTTGTTAAAATTATTGGTGAAGGAAAAAAGACACGATTTGAAAGATGTTGAACACGATTTAAAAGATTCTACAGATAAACAGGATTTATAACCAATTTAGAGACGCAATGCATTGCGTCTCTACGAAAAATAAAAACATGAAATACGAACCCATAAATAACAAGCTCTTTATCGAAAACCGGGAACGGTTTAAGAAAATTTTGAAACCCAACAGCATAGCCATTTTTACCAGCAACTATGAATTTGTGCTGAACGGCGATGCCACCCATACCTTTAAACAAAACTCAAATCTCTTTTGGCTTTGCGGCATTGATCAGGAAGATAGTATTTTGGTAATTTACCCCGATTGCCCGGTAGAGGAATATCGGGAATGCCTTTTTTTAAAGCAAACCAGCGAAAAAATTGCCATTTGGGAAGGATATAAATACACGCAGGAACATGCAACCGAGGTTTCAGGAATTAAAAAGATTTATTGGAATGATGGCTTTTGGGAGAAAATACGACCCATTCTCAATTTGGCCAAATCCATTTATTTACCCCTGAACGAAAACGATCGCTTTGCCTATAAAGCACCTTATAAAGAATTGGATTTTGTAAACCAGATAAAGGCACATTTTCCATTGCATCATTTCGAACGAAGTTCTACCCATTTGCAGCGATTGCGAAGTGTAAAATCGGATTTGGAACTAGCCCTTATCCGAAAAGCTGTTGCTACTTCCAAAAAAGGATTTGAGCGATTATTAAAATTTACAAAACCGGGCGTTTGGGAATACGAAATTGAAGCCGAATTAATCCATGAATATATTAATAACCGGGCTACAGGACATTCGTTTCACCCAATAGTGGCCAGCGGTGAATCGGCCTGTGTGCTGCATTATGTGGAAAACAACCGACAGTGCAAAGACGGGGATTTGGTGTTGATAGATTGCGGGGTTGATTATGCCAACTATGCCTCCGACATGACCCGTGTAATTCCGGTTAATGGCAAATTTACTCAAAGGCAAAAGGATATTTATAACGCCGTATTGCGTGTAATGCGGGGGGCTTCCAAACTATTGGTCCCCGGCACAATGCTTATGGATTATCATAAAGTGGTGGGCAAGGAACTCATGGAAAAAGAACTGGTGGATTTGGGATTATTGAAAATGAAGGACATTAAAAAAGAAGATCCTGATTTGCCTGCTTATAAAAAATATTTTATGCATGGAACTTCTCACTTTCTGGGTATTGATGTACATGATGTGGGGATGCGCTACGAGCCTATGCAAGTGGATAACCTTTTTACCTGCGAACCCGGTATTTACATAAAGGAAGAAGGCATAGGCATCCGTATTGAAAATAATATTTTGATAACCGAAACCGGTCAGTTGGATTTGATGGATGAAATTGGGATGCCGATAGAGGTGGAGGAGATTGAGGCGATGATGAATTAGTTAACTGTATTATAATAATCCTTTATTCTCATTTGGCTTTAGGGTTTTTGCATTTTGATTGGTTACTACTTTTTTTCCGGTAGTGCTTTCTAATTTTAATCTGGCGGCTTTTGCTACTTCGCCACCTTTTTTAGCTACTACTTTATTTTCAATAAATGTTTTAGGCTGTTTGTCTTTTGATATTTCAGTTGTTGAAGCCTCGGCCAGCATATTGAGTACAAGTTCTAAATTGCTCATGTGGTCGCGTAGGTTTTCCTTTTTCAAGTCTTTAAATGATTTGTACTCTTTGGTACTAAAACCGCTCCACGCCTTGGTTATCTCGTCGGTAAGAATAGCGAATTCCTGTCCTTTCTTTACACCACGGTTTTCCCATTCATCGGTTAGTTCCTTCCTTATTTCAATACTCTTAAGGCGTTGATTAATCCATTCTTTACTGTAGCCTTTTCGCAAGTATGTTTCCATTAATCGGTCAATTCCAATTTCAGGGTCTTGTATTTCATCAATCCGTTCACTTGCTACTTTTGCAATCCACAGTTTAATAGGCTCAGCTTTGGGTGATGGAATAGACTGAATTAACCGGAATAGATTTTGAGTTTCTAAGCAATCCGTTGTATATTTTTTACCATCCGCAGCTATCATTTTCAGTTGTACGATATTTTCGTACAACTGACTGCCTTCATGAATAAGTTTCTTTTTTAAATCACTCCAATAGCGTTTAGGTATGCTACTTTCAGTTAAAATCTCAATTATATCAATTACAGAAAAATACCATTTTTCTTCCTCATCGTTCCATTGCGACCGAACTTGTTTTTGTTCAAAAAGTTTAATTGAGTTTTCTTTATTCATTGCTTAAAAAATTTGAGACCTTACTTTGATAAAGCAAAAATAAGAAGTTTGGGATATTGATTTTATAAAATCTTACAGGTTTAATTTAGGAAAGCACTTACTTGTTAACTGGACATTTTTAGAAAAGAAGAAGACATAGGCATCCGGATTGAAAATAATATTTTGAAAACCGAAACCGGCCAATTGGATTTGATGGATGAAATAGGGATATCTCTAGAGGGGGAGGAGTTTGAAGGGATGAGGAATTCTTAGGTCTAATAATATGATTTATTCAACCGGTTACAAATTGTAACCGATTAATTTGTTCAAATATTCTGAGTTAAAAGTGGCCATTTTCAAAGCGTGACAATCGGTCACGGTTTCATTTGATTCCATATTTCTTTTGGAGTAGGTTTAAAGATTCCTCAGCAGTAATATCTGTTGTTTCGTCTTCCTCCAATCTTTCATCCAAAATAGCTTTCATTTCTGACGTAAGTTCAAAATCATCTTCGTCCTCTTCTACAATAATGGTAATTGGTTTTGATTTAAAAGAAGCTTTTATAGAATCTAAAATATCATTACTTAAGTCTTGTGCCGAATTTAAATGATACGTTGTGTACATATTTGTTTTGAATATTTATTCAAAATTAAGGTTAAATTTTTTATTTGATAAACTTTGAAAGATGATTTTTACCATTTTCCTGAGAAAACAAAAAGAAAAAGCTTTCATCATCCTTATTGAAAATAATATTTTAATGACCGAGAACAGAGGATTGGATTTGATGGATGAAACTTGAATTTTATAGAATAGATATCGACTGTAAATTTTTGGTTTGATGAATATTGGAAGAATCTTTTTAGTATAAACAGTTTTTAAATTCAAATTCCAGTTTAACTTTGTATTAACCTTTTAAATTATAAGATGAAAAAATTAATATTATTCATTGGTGCTTTATTATTGTTTGTGATTCTAAAAGCCCAAGAACCAAAATTTGAATGGGCAAGGAGTTTTGATGGAGAAAAAACTGGCTATGGATCTTATATCACTTTAGATGCATCGGGAAATATTTATATTACAGGGCCATTTGAAGGAACAGTTGATTTTGACCCTGGTATAGGAACATTCAATTTAACTGATGCCGGTGCTAGTGATATATTTATTTTAAAATTAGATGCTTTAGGAAATTTTGTCTGGGCAAGAAGAATGGGTGGTGCTCTGCGAGAAGTGGTGAATTCTATTGTTGTAGATAAATGGGGAGATATTTATACTATAGGTTATTTTTACGGAAGAGGTGATTATGATCCTGGGGTTGATAGTTTTAATATGATATCAATGGGCTTAACGAGTGTTTTTATTTCAAAATTAGATGCTAAAGGAAATTTTAAGTGGGCTGCAACGATTGGTGATGAGAAAGGGTTAGGTTATGCATCGGCAAATGATATTACCATAGATATTTATGGAAATCTATTGATTACAGGTGGTTTTTTTTATCGTTGCGATTTTGATCCGAGTCCATCCACAAAAAATATTCGATATTCACAAAGCAGCGAAATTCTTGATTTATATATTTTAAAATTAGATGTTAATGGTAATTTTGTTTGGGCACGAACAATAGGTAAAGGTCCATCAGCCGAAGATGCGTGGGGAAAATCTATAGATGTGGATGGATTGGGTAATGTTTACACAACTGGTGAATTTTCAGGTATTATTGATTTTGATTCAGGTTTAGATACTTTTTTATTAAGTACGTATGATGATAATGTTATTTTCATTTTAAAATTAGATGCTGATGGTAATTTTGTCTGGGCAAAAAAAATTGGGGGAGAGTTTGATGATGTTGGAATGGAAATAACTACAAATGAATCTGGCGATATATACACTACTGGTTGGTTCAATGGAACTGTTGATTTTGACCCCGGTTTAGGAATATTTAATTTAAGATCGTTAGGTAAGAGTAACATTTTTGTACATAAAATGAGCCAATCAACCGGAGGGTTAAATGAGAATAATCTGACAAAAAACATTTCTATTTACCCTAACCCAGCCACAGAAATTTTAGTAATGGAATCCATGGGGTTGAACAATTCTGAACTTAAAATCCAAATCCTAAACTCCCTAGGCCAAATAGTAATAGAAGAAAAAGAAATTCAACATTCACAATTCAACATTCAACATTTGTCAGAAGGTTTGTATTTAGTGAGGGTGATAAGCGACAATCAGATTATTGCTACCCAAAAAATAATCAAACAATAAAAATCAATACCCATACTTCTCCCCCCACCTTTGCCTCAAATACTTCCTTAACTCCTCTTCTTTATTGTTTTTCCCCGGATTGTAAATAACCGTTCCGCTCAATGATTCCGGCAAAAATTCCAAATCAACAAAACTTTGGTCGTATTGATGGGCATATTTATAGTCTTTGCCATAGCCCATATTTTTCATTAGTTTGGTTGGGGCGTTTCGCAAATGCAAAGGAACGGGTTGGTCGCCGGTTTTGTTTACCAATTCCATAGCAGTTTCAATGGCCATATAGGAGGCATTGCTTTTGGCAGACGTGGCTAAATAAATAGCGGTTTGGCTCAAAATAATCCGGGCTTCCGGCATTCCAATCATTTCAATAGCTTGAAAACATTGGGTGGCCATGAGTAAGGCATTTGGGTTAGCATTGCCAATATCTTCACTGGCCAGAATTACCATTCGGCGGGCAATAAACCGAATATCTTCGCCCCCATGAAGCATGCGGGCCAGCCAATAAACTGCCCCGTTAGGGTCGCTGCCTCTGAGGCTTTTTATAAAGGCTGAAATTATATCGTAATGCTGCTCACCCGATTTATCGTACAAGGCCATTTTTTGTTGCAACACCAGTTCTACCGCCTTGTTGGTGATTATTA
>CAYHCM010000046.1:0-24703 GCA_964355045.1 uncultured Chitinophaga sp.
GAAATAGGTAATTATTTCAATACCCTAACACTAGAACTAAGAACTTAGAACTTTTTTAAAAATAATGGCCTCCATATCCATAACTACAACCCAAAACGTAACCATAGATCATACTCTGGCTGAATTTCGACAACGATTTTTGGCTTATCTTATTGACGCTTTAATAATTTTAGCATGGATTTTTATCCATATAGTAATTAGTAATATTTTATTTGATGATCAAACCTTGAGCGACGTGTATATTTATATATTAGTAATACCTTTCTTTTCATTTTATACCCTTATAATGGAATATATAATGAATGGCCAAACGCCGGGTAAACGCTCCATGAACATTAGGGTGGTAAAATTAAATGGCAAGGAACCAGTATTTATGGATTACTTTATTCGCTGGAGTTTGCGGTTTGTCGAAATCTATTTATCGAGCGGGGTTTTGGCCACTATAATGATAAGTACAACCAATCTTAAACAACGCCTCGCCGATATTATTGCCGGAACAGTGGTTGTGAAAGTAAATGTAAATCCTTTTGTTACCACGAATGACTTGCTTAAAATAAGTTCACAAAATAATTATGAGCCGTCATATCCGGAAGTTATAATGTTTTCGGAAGGTGATATGCTTACTATAAAAAAGCTGGTTGACCGTTTTATTTACATTGGTAATGAGGCTCACCGACAATTAACTTTGGAAACTGCCAATAAATTATCATATAAAATGGGAGTAACGATTAAGGAAAAAAAACCTGAATTATTCTTAAAAATTTTAATCAGAGACTATGTGGTACTGACACGCTAATCTATCAATGTTTTTTCGGTAGCCCTATGTGATAGTGTTTTTTTAGGTATCATTTTTCGTGAAAAATAAATTCCAAGTATTAAACCAATATGAGATAATACCAATAATATTATGAAATTATCAGGTTCGGATAAACTGACATAAAAAAAATATCCGATTCCGATGAATCCGGCTAACACCAATAAAAAAACACCAACTACTGAACCTATTATCTTCATTTTATTTAAAATCTCTTTTTAATTTTCAGGTTCAAAATTCGATGTCCGTGTAAAACTCAGAACTTAGAACCTCGAACCTGGAACTTTTTTTTTATAAAGCAATTGCAGTCCTTTTAGCAAATTGCACCCCTTCACTATCAAACCTTTTTTTAATACTATAATTAAGTTCACAATGCATTTCAAAAGCTTTTTCAGGATCTTCCGATCCTACCAATGCCCGCAAAGTAACAGCACCATTTTCAATTTTAATAATTCTTACTTTTAATTCTTCAATTTCATTGCCGTTATGCCGTAGTTCAAGATATCCGGGATGATTAATTATTTCTTCTTTGATAATATCGGATGCCACATCAATATTGCTTTCGATGTCAATAATATATTCAATTTTTTCCTTTTTTCGTTCATCATTCAGGTGATAATTAACAATGGTTTCTGAATTTATTTTAGCATTGGGAACAATAATCCGATTATTTTGAATATCGCGAATTACCGTGTGGCGAAGCGTTATATCTTCAATAGTACCGCGGTGCAATGCACTTAACTCTATATAATCGCCAACCCTGAATGGCTTGAAAATAACAATAAAAATACCGCTGATAATATTAGATAAGGCCTGTTGAGAAGCAAGGGCAATAATGGCTGCAAAAATACCGGCACTTGCAAATAAAGAAACTCCTAATGCTTTAAACCGTGGTACCGAATAGATTATAAAAAAAATTGCTCCTGAATAAATTATGAATGAGGCTGCATTTTTAAGAAAACTGTAATTGGTTGGATCCACTTTCAGTTTTTGAGCGTTGATTTTTACAAGGCGTTTAATAATCCATCGAAATACTTCGGATACCACGAAGGCTCCAATGAGTATTGCGATTGTATATATTATCATTTTTTGCATTATTGGATGTTAGGTTATTGAATATTTTTTTTAATGGAAACACATCCCCCTACCCCCTTCATAAGGGGGACGGCTGACGCACGAGTACTGAACATCGAAATTTGAAAATTGAAAATTGAACATTTAAATATTTTTTATTTTCGTCAATTACTTTTTACCATTTACTTTATTACTATTTACCGATTACCATTTACCGATTACCATTTACCGATTACCAATCACCATTTTAACAAATCCAACCAATCACCATTCCAACCAATCACCAAAAAAAACTTATCCTGATAAGGTTTAATAGCATCCATTACCCATGTTTTTCCCCAGTCTTCCAGTTCCTTTTCTGTCCAAAGCGAAGGATAAAACACTCTTTTTTGCAGTCGCGAAGGTAAATATTTTTGCCAGTTGGTGCCGCCCGTAGCCGCCACGCCATCCGAATCTTTAGCTAAATAACGGGCTGCCGTTTTGTAATGAGCTAATGGCCAGTTTACATTTACGTTTGTATCCAGATTTCTTAATTCTTTTAAAACAGCCGGATTGTTTTGGTCGGTTTCGGGTAAGGATAAATATTTTTGCCATAAGTTTTTGCCTTTAAATTTATGAGCCAATTTTAATAAATCATGGTCGTATTTTTCTTCAAATTGTTTTAGGGTTAATGTCTTTTCTCCGGTTTCTAAAATAGTAGCGCCGGCCCGCCAATAGGTGAAGGCCAGTATATCTTCAAGATTGCTTTCTGTATTAAATTTTTGGCGATGATCCTTATCCACCAAATTATATAAATCAGTACTGCAAATTTCAATTTTTCGGTATTGGGCGCTTTGAAAACCGCTGGCAGGTAATAAGGCCATGCGAAATTGCATAAACTGTTTATGTTCCATGCCATCCGTCATTACATTAAATGAATCAGTTATTATAGTGAAGTAGCGATTGACACGAGAAAGGCGTTCTACAAGAAAAGTTTTATCCGGCTCGGAATCTGCTATTTGGTTTATCTCATGCAAAATCATTTTAAAATACAATTCCGTAACCTGATGATACATTATAAAAATCATTTCATCCGGAAAATGAGTTTTTGGTTTCTGGAGCGAAAGCAAGGTATCTAAATGAACATAATCCCAGTAAGGAACGTAATCGGAGTAGAGCAAACCTTCAATATAGGCTGTCATATCCTGACCGGTAAGCTTGTATTTCTCTTCTAATTTGGTAATGAGTGATTCTAATTTTGGATCCATTTTATTTTAACTAAAGGGCGAAACAAAATCTTTTAAGAATGGTAAAACCAAATCCTTTTCTGAAACAATAGGATTTTCAATTTGCCAATCGAGTCCGAGCTCCGGGTCATTATAATACAAACCCCCTTCGGACGATTTATTATAATAATTGGTACATTTATATTGAAAGATCGTATTGTCTTCAAGTACCGAAAAACCATGGGCAAACCCCGGTGGAACCCATAATTGCTGAAAATTTTCCTCAGATAATTCAACTGTAATATTTTGGCCGTAAGTAGGGGAGGATTTTCGAATATCAACAATAATATCAATTACCTTTCCTCTGGAAACTCTTACCAATTTTCCCTGATCAAAAGGTGGTGCCTGAAAATGCAATCCCCTTAAAGTTCCTTTATTAGATAGGCTTTGATTATCCTGAACAAAATCAAAATTTACCCCATTATTTATAAAAAATTGTTTGGAATAAACTTCGAAAAAATGCCCCCGTTCATCGGCAAATACTTTGGGAGTAAAGAGAACAGGGCCTTGTATTTTGAAAGTTTCTGTCAGCATTTATTGAAGTTGCAAATTTAAGATTAGATATGAGATTTTAAGAAATGAAATTAAAGATATTTGAGATTTTGAATCCTTTTCAAATCTCATGCGAAAACCCTAATCCATAAACATAATCACGATGGGTAAGATTAAAAGCATTCAATTCCTGCTGATAAAGAAAATAAACTTCCATTTGGGTTTTACGACTAATTTTATAATCCAATCCTACGGCGGTTCTTGATTTATTAAAACCTTTGTTTTTACCCTGATAAAAAGGATAAAAAAACTCAGATGAAATGTAGGGGGTAATAAATTTATTCAGGTCATATTTAATGGTTATTTTATTTCTTTGATAATACTTTGGCACTTTTCCATCATAGCTTGAATATACATTTTTCATCCGTAACTGAACCATATTGCGGTACGAAAAATCCCAACGTCCAAAACTTTTTTTAAGAATCATGGCGATATAAAAACGGTGTTCATTGGTATAGCTGTTATCGGGATTCGGGCGTTTTAAATAAACGTAATCGCCCATCAGTCTAATATTTTTGGTAAACCTGTAAGTCATTCCAAAATCAAGGCTGCCACGACCGTATGAGGTTACATTTTCAGTAATCCGGTTTTGCTGGCTAAGGTGTAAATAAATTTGTTTGTTAATTTTTTTTTCAAGATTAAAACTCACCCAAACTGCGGCATCATCGCTATAATCCTGAGCAAAAACCGGCTTGCCCGATAATATCGCAATTAAAATACAGATAAGTATTAACCCGAAACGGTTCATTCGTAATAATAAATTTTGATTATAGCGGCGTCTTTTAAAAAATCAATGCTTTGAACATAAATTCTGTTTACATTTATCCCTGTTCTTATTTTTATATCTTCTATTAATTCGGCTTGTCTGTCAATATGGATGAGTTCTATATTTTCATATATAATGGTTTTTACCGATTCAGATTTCAGAAATAGTTTTCCTTCCAATAAATAGGTGATAAGTATTAATAATGAATTTATAAAAACTAAAAAGAGCAATTCATAACTTTCGGAAGCGTCTTTAATTTTACTTACGGCGGCTATTAATCCCATGGCAATTACCAAAAAAAGATACGTCATATCCTTTAAACTAATATCCTCGGTGCGATACCGAAGCATACTGAAAACAGCAAACAAACCAAATGCGGCACCCATACTTAACTCAACCTTGTTAAGCAAAAAGCAAATTAAAAAAATGACACAATTGAAAATAAAATAGGTAAAAAACAATTCCCGCTTTTTATAAATAGGATAATAAACAAAGCGGATAAGTACAAATACCGATATTATATCAATCAGCAATCGGAATCCTATTTTGGCTGAAATTTTTCGAAGAGCTTCCATTCCTGATTGAATGGTGGTTTCATCAATGGCTTGTAAAAGTATTGAGGCTGTCATGGGTTATTTTTGAAATGTTTTTAAGTTGTGCTTTAAAATTATTTTTTTTCACATTGCATGTCAATGCTATTCCCATTACATATTTGCTTAGGGAGCCTTCACGAATGTGTAATTGTTTCATTATTTTTATAAACGGAGAGATTGATTTTTTTTCCCGTTTCACCTCGGCTATCACCAAATTATCAAGCCCGATAGTGGTTTCATTTTTTACATAATTAAGATTTATATCAATGGTCAATCGTTCAGCATTGGTTTTGTTTACAAAAGTGAGCCTGCTGAAATTTACCCAAAGCGAAGGAATAAGCATGGATGAATCTATGGTTGATTTTGATTGAATAAATCTGTGTGTTTCACCATCCCATTGGTCCTGCACCTCTTTATTTTTAATTCTACCTTTCAGCGTTCGGTCTTTATTACTTTTAAACTTCACTTCTAAAAATCCCAAATCACTTTCAACATAGGTGCGGTGTCGTATTTTATATCGGTTCAATTTACCGTTTAGATGAAATTTATATAAGGCATAATCTGCGGTATCGTAGTAGAGAGTTTTGTAACGGCTTACTCTTTTTTGTTCAACTTCCAGAATTTTGTAATTGGATTTTATTAATTCCAAAACTCCGGCTAATTTATCAATATGAAAACAAAACTTACGGTCGGTTCGGTTCATCAGTCTCACCTTGTCCATTTCCTTAAGGGTAATGGGTTCAAAAGAATTAAATATGTTGCCGGGCAATATCACGTTTATCTGTATGTATATTGATATCTCTTTACTGCTATAAGCCTATTGGCTGAATCATAGGTTCTTTTTTCAGTTTTCAGTCCCTGGTTATTATAGGTAAACACATTCTTTTTTACCAACTTTGAATCCTCTCCATAAAATATTTCTTCATATTTTTCACCCAAAGTGGTGTAGGCAACAACTTTTTTTTCTTTCAATTTGTTTGCAGCATCGTATTCGGTTTCTTCGGTTACATCTCCGTCGCTGTTCCGCTTGTATTTATGAATGGTTTTTATGGTTCCTTCTTTTGTGTATTCGGTTTCTTCACTGATTTCCCCGTTTTTATCAAAAACCGTTTTTGATTCGAGAAGTGTCTTTCCGCTGCTTGTTTCGGAAACAGACACCGATTTTATTTTATTTTTTTTAACTTCCTTTTTGCTTTGGGCAATAAGGAAAATAAACGAAAAGCTAATAATGGATAATATGATTAATTTTTTCTGCATACATTTTTTAATTTGCCACTAAAACACAAAGACACAAATAAAGGCACTAAGTATTTTCGCGGGATTTTGTGTTTTTTGCGCTTTAGTGGCTATTTTATTAATTATAAATAACGATTTTTTCAACATTTACTGTCTGTTTCTTACTGGTTATTTTCACATCCTTTATCACCGCTACAATCCCTGATGGCGATTGCAGCGTTTTATCTTTGGAGTAAACATAAATTTTATAGTTACCTTCCCGCAAATATTTAAATTCATATTCTCCGTTATAGTTAGCCCGTATGCGTCGCGAATAGCTTACATCGCTGCCATAAATTATATAAACTTCCACATCAGCCGATGGATATTCGGATTGTAAAACTGTAAATGTTGTATTCCAATCCTCCGTCCACACAAGGCCTTTTATCGTAGCTTTTCCTCCTTCACCTTCCGGTTTTTCGCAGGAGATAAAACCGATTGCAATACAAAGTAGAAGGAATATTTTATTTATAAATCTCATTTTTTTTTGAATCATTATTTAACATTTTTAGTTTTTTCAAAAAACCACTTGCATTTGAATATAAAGCCTGTCATCGTGTCCACCCGCAATATCACTAACATTTCCCCTCATTACATAATTGACAAGAATACGAAATTTATCTTTAGGTTCACCATAATATGCGCCAACAGTCAGAACCTTCCACTCATCCTCAAATGCGTCGTATCTAATTAATGGCCCGGCATTCCATTTGGTTTTTAATGCCAACATGGATTGATATCCTATCGGTTCAGCATACACTGTATCTTTTACTTTATCGGTTCCTATGGCATATTCATTAGCCCAAAAAAAGTATTTTTGGTCAACCTGAAAATCAACACCAAATCGCTTAATAGTAGCATAAACATCATCGTTGGGACTGGCAATACTATCCCCTAAATACCGTAGTCCTCCGACAGCAAACGAACCACCCAGATTTATTTTTAAATCCTTTTTTTTATAGCGAACACCAAACCTGCCCCATAAAGCTTTTTTGGTATTAAAATCATAAGGTCCGGTAACATTCATTCTGGTGCCGTTGGTAAATGTAACGGCATTTTCAAACCTAAAATTCTTTTTAATTTTTATATGCCCAATTACACCAATACCAATATCCCGAAGGTTTTCGCCCCGCGAAACACCATCCGACATTTCAGCCCGGTTTACTGTATAAAGTGTTGACATGGATTGGCGGTTCTCCCAACCAAATTGCGTTTTTTGCTGCCCCACTCGTATAGCTTGGTTTTTGATAACATTAAATTCTAAAAAAGCATCTCGTAAAATACCACCTTGCTCAGGGGCTCGGGGGTCAATCATTAATTCATAAGAAATAAATTTATTTATATCGCCTTTGGCCATCAATCTCGCCCTAAGAATCCTGAAACCATCGGGATCCCTTATGCTGTCGCCATTTGTATTAAATTCATTAAAGTAATGGACCTGAATCATACCAGAAATTTTTGGTTTGTATTTATTTTTTTTAGCTGAATCTGATGTAATAATCTCTTGTGCCAGGCAATTATTTGTCACTATAAAGATTATAAATAGAGCTACACTATTTCTCATAGATAATTATTTAACAACCGCAATTTTACCAACCTTTATTTTCTCACATGATTTTACTTTTATTTCATAAAAATAAACGCCTGATTTTATATCATCCAAATACAGAGTACCTTTTTTATTTGAAAAAGTTGTTTGTTTTATGAGGTTTCCAACTAAATCATACAATTCAACGGTATAAAAGTTGAAACTATAACTGCTAAAACTCACATAATTATTTGCCGGATTAGGATAAACTGAAATTTTATTTACAATTTCTTTAAAGTCATCCGTACCGCTTGTACAGAAAAAATTATTGGTCTCTTTAAAGGTCGGCGTTTCAATAGCTGTAAATTTTCCTGTGGCATTTGGGCATCGGCCTGTGGAAATATCCTTGGATTGTTCATTATAGGAAATACTATCTAAAATTACGCCGTTCGAATTGCTCAAAACCAACTGACCATTGGTTCCGGATAAATTAAAGTTGCAATGAACATATTTGTCGGTACTTTTTAATCCATCAGCCCAAATCATTAAATAACTTTTTGGGTCAACCGTTGTATTTACATCGAACGAATATTTTTTAAGGCTGATTGTATTATCCGAAAGAAAATATCCTGTAAGGTTTAAGGTTTTATTGGTGGTGTTATAAAGCTCAATCCAGTCGGAATAAAGACCATATTCATTCAGATCGCTTTTATCATTAACTGCTAAAAATTCATTAATTACCAAATCCCCTTTTTTCAAGGTATCTGTTGGAATACTCAAAGTATAAAATTCATATTCGGCTCTCTCGGGTGAAAACATTCCTGCATTTGTGTTTTCTGCATAAATGTAATAGTAGAGATTGGCTGCAATCATTGATACCGAAACGCCATATATATTATCACCGGCAGCACCATCTCCGTGGTTTCCATCGTCAAACATCGGCAATTTTTCAAACTTTTTGGTTTCATCAAATTTATATCCTAAAAAAACTGAGTTTGTATTGGTATTGATAACATTTGCTGTAATTATAACAGGTGCATTATAAGCGGGAACTGCCGGGATGGTTGAAATGGCGGAAATTGTTGGAGCGGTTTGAGAATATTCAGAAGTGGATTTAATAAATGTAATACGGGCATCCATAAGATTACTTATTCCGGGTACGCTATATGAACCTACATTGACATCGCCGGTCATTCCGGCTTTGAATTGCAAATAGCTATAAAATTTGTTACTGTCGGATTGAACGGATTTATCAATTGAATTTTGAAGGCTTGAAGCCAAAGTTTTATAGTCATTATTTAAAAAATTATCTTTTAGGATAGTTTTGAAATGAGCAAAATACATCCGCTTATACGTCGGGTTGTTCATCACAGCATGTATCAAAGGCCAATCGCTATGGGTATCGTGGTAAAAGGGTGAAAATTGTTGCATATTAGTTATTGACAAACTTCCCATTCCATTACCGGGGCTGCCTGCAAAGGGAAAACCACCAAAGGCCATATTCAAATCCCAAATAATAGGATTGAAGCGATTGGTATTATCCTTATACAAATAATAATTTTGGGCAAAGGCCCCGCTATAGCTGTCCAAATTTAATAAAAGATTATTAAAGGCCAGCATCCAAATCGTCCTGTCCATATCCATCAATGTGCCAATTTGAGCCGGAAAATTTGTTAATGTATCGCATAGTTTTACCAAATCATTCCAGCCATCTTTCGATTTTTTTTCATAAAAGGGTTTGTAATCTGCACTATCGGCCGTTATAAATTTCAAGTTACTTTTTACAGTGGGGCCGGGGGCAAGGTTTGGGTTACATTTAAAAAAAGAATTATTTGATGAATAAAATCGTTCGCCGCAAAACTTTTTATTTATACTTTCAGAATTGGAATAAATGCCCATATATTTTCCGTTTATAAATACTTCGGCAAAATTGGCTCTGGGACAATCCATATAATTTTCAAGAATTGAATAGGCCAAAACTTCCCGAATCATAGACGGATCGGAATATGAATTTCCTAATTTAATATCAACGAAACCCTGATACGATTGTTCCTTTTTATTATTCAATTCAATGTGAAGAGAATTTTTTTTATAGGTGGAATCATAAGAACTGCTTCCTTTGTATTTTACCCCCACGCTATCAAATGCCACACCGTTTATTTTAACTAAATTGGCCATTAAATATTTATCCGTTCCCAATTTTAAAACATCCAATTGATAGTCCCAATCGGCTTGGGCAAAGGTTATTTCAATTTTTTGAATGGTATTTAAATCATAAAAGTTTTGGGAAAAACTTTGAATACTGAGAAAAAGACCTATAAAAGTTAAAGCTGTTTTATGAAGCATTTTTATAAATTAATCAACTATCATTTTAAGTGTAGTATGTAAATTATCGGCAGTTGAAATATCAATAAAATAAAGTCCTTTCTTCCAATTGCCGGTATTAATTGGAAGCTCCTTTACTGCATTTTTAAAACTAAATACTTCTTGTCCTAAATAATCTTTTATCGAAACGGTATAATATTCAGAGCCATTATTAAAAAATAAAACCGGATTTCCGTTACCGGGATTTGGAATTAAAGATGCCATAATTTTATTTGAATTAAATTTAATTCCCGATTTTAAACAATCCTCGCATTTCGAAAAACATACCTCAGAAAGTACCGTATCACTTGAAATAACCAGAAACCTGTTTTTATTTAGATTGCTGCAAGCAGCAGGTACTTGTTCATAAATAAAGCCATTTATAAAAATATATTCAATATTTATAGAATCCACAAATTCCAAACTTTCATAAACATCATTTGAAAAACTGACCATAATGCGCATGGAAGGTTTCCAATTATTAAAATTACCTGCTACATGTATTCCATTATTTTTATTAATAGTTTGGGCCGATAAATCTAATTTAAAGCGAATCATTTTTTGTCCGCCAGGTGCATTTCCACCAAATAATAATTTTGGTAAAATGGTTATTTCGACGTTCAGTGAATCCACATATATCCAGCGATTATCGTTAAAATCGAAACCAATTCGTGATTTTTCAGGTACAAATTCTACTTCATAAAATTTATCGCCATTTACAAACTTGTATTCATATTTTCTGAAAGCAGGAATATTAACAACAACGCTATAAATATCCGATCCGGTTTCTTTGATAAGCTCAGTGGTATCCGAGTTCCAATCAGGACCATAACCGGCCTCATCCTGAAAATCGCCGGATACATGCACCCCGTTTGGGCTAATGGTTTGACCTGTCATATCCACCGAAAATTTTACTTTTTTAGCATGTGTAAAAACAGTGCTAAGCAATAAAATCATTAATAATACCTTCTTCATCCCGCCTTTATTTTATTAAATTTAATTTAAACGTTCCGAGTAAATTTTGATTGGAATATAGAGTTACAAAGTAAAGGCCTTTAGAGTAATCACTCATATTTATATTTTCAATATTTTGGGTTTGGAAAATGATTTTTCCAAAAACGTCGCTTATTTTTATTTCCACATTTTGAAGTCCGCTTTTATTTTCAATTTTGAAAATTCCGTCAGTGGGGTTGGGATAAAGAATAAACGAACGGGAATAATTGGTAGCTGAAATACCTGAAAGAATAAATGAAAATGCATCGGAATAATCCGATTCGCAGCCATTATTATCAATGATTTTAGCCCGGTAATTTCCATTTTTCGCAGGGCTATACGACTGAGTATTTATGCCGGTTATTATTGTCGTATCCTCAAACCATTTGTATGTAATACCTATAGTAGATTTTAAAATATTTCCTGCTTGCGAAACAGTCGGTTTGTTTGGTTTAGGATTTACAGTAATCATAACCGTGGCTGAATCGTTAACACCATTATTAATAGCGATAACCTTATACGTTGTATTTACAAGTGGTGAAACCGTAATATTTTTGGAAGTAGAGGTAAAACCTGCCGGAATAGAAGTCCAAAAATAAGTTGTAGTTCCTGTTTCATTGGTTGCATCACTATTTATCTGAGCCGAATTTCCGATACAAATACCCGGTGTATTGCTCGAGCTTGAAATTTTAAACACATTAGCGCCTCCTGAAAATTTAAAACCCTGTGAATATCTGAATACGCAGCCGTTGTTATCTGTAATCCGTACCAGATAAATTCCATTCGTGGCAGGGGTATAGGTTTGGGAGGTGGCATTGCTAATCATTTGTCCGTTTAAATACCATTGATAGCTGATAGCTGTGGTAGCACTAAGGATATTTGAATTTAATGAAATTTCAGGAATAGCGGGAGGCTGGTTGTCAGTAAAACATTTGTTATATCTATGGGCTTGCTGGATTGCTCCGGTTACCGTTTTTGTCCATATAGAATTCCCTTTTGGATCAAGTTCGTAAACAGTACCAGCCAGAGCAATACACACCAACATATTACCATTTGGAAGTTGGTCGGAACTACTTGCATTACTTGAGTAGCCATTACAGGCATGCCGGTAGTAGGTAGCAGGTTCATAAGCCGAGCCAACAGTGAGATTATAATTATAGCCATTAATTGGAGTCACAATTTGATCAACACTTGATTTGGTTGATGAAACGCCTCTGTTGTTAAACCCAACAAGCCTTCCGGCATTCGGGGTTCCTTCGGGTATCCAGTGGGAGTCGTGGGTAACATTTAAAACGGCTGTTCCGGTGGCATTATAGGCCGCAGGATTTCCCCAACGGTATAAAAAATCTCCACCTTTTCCTGAGTTTCCTCCGCTATGCGAAGCAGCCTCTGCCGTTGTGGTGCTATGGTCAATAATATACCATTCGTTGGTATTATGAGAGCTAACGGCAATTTGATCCAATATCGGATTGTAATCCACGCCATTCATATGAATCCAATCCTTGGTCATTTTATAATTTACATTTAATAATTCGGGATGGTTAACAATGGAGGATTGATAATTGGGTTTGGCAGCATCTTTATCTTGAACAATATGGTCCCAAATTTTCCATTCCCAAACTACCTCACCGGTGGTGGCTCCTGTTGGTTTTATTTCTACCACTTTTTCAGGCCACACTTCTCCGGCAAAAGTAGATCCGGCGGCAGCAGCCACACCAGCCACTTTTCTTTCATAGGCAATAACCAATATATTTCCGTTTGGCAACGGACAAATATCATGATGGGTGCAGTAATCGGTTGTAGAATATACATAATCCCAAAGCAACGTTCCGTTCCAATCCACTTTTTGAATCTGGCCGTTGATAGGTCCGCCCGAAAATGAATTCCCCGTTCTTGAAACACTTCGCCATAAATACCCACCTGGCATCAGATAGCAGGAGTAGCCTGATTTGGCGGTAGAAGTATGTGTCCAGGTTTTAACCGTATTTCCATTGGTATCCATAAGCTGGGTGGTAGTAGTACCCATCACGCTATACAAGGTGTAATCGCCCCATTGCTGGGCTTTTGAAGTTAGGTGTATTAGAAGAAATAATGCTAAAAGTAGCTGTGGGAAATGTTTTTTTTGGGAGTTGTTCAATCTCATTTGAGTTTTATTTTATTGCTTCGCAAATGTTAGGTGCAAGAATAATCTAATGACGTGGGAAAAAAAAATTAGTTACTGGTGGATAATACAAAGTGATTTGTTTATTTAAGTCGGAATCTTAACCTCATCTTTCCAAATTTCAATTCCCATTCTCTTTTCACCCAAGAAAAATATTCGTCTAAAATCACACTATACTGTGATTTTGTTTGCATAATTAAAAGATTCATCTTAATTTTACGGCAAAATCACACTATAATGTTAGTTTCAATTATTGGCGAATCCATTAAAAACCGTAGAAAGCAATTGGGAATAACCCAACCTCACCTGGCCGAACTGGCTAATGTGAGTACAAATTCATTGTACAAATTAGAGAGGGGAAAGGGAAATCCGTCATTAGATATACTGGATAAATTAACAAAAGTGCTGGGTTTGGAATTGAAACTTGATGTTATAAAAAAATAAAAATTAAGAAATGCGACAAGCCGTGATTTATAATAATGGAATTTTAGCCGGAAAATTAACCGAAGAAAATCGGAATAGTTTTGTTTTCAGGTATGATGATGTTTATTTTAGTGATTTAAATAAATCGGCCATAAGCCTTACCCTTCCTAAATCTCAGCAAGAATATAAAAGCCAAACGATGTTTCCTTTCTTTTGCAATATGGTTGCCGAAGGAGCTAATTTAGCTATACAAACCCGGTATTTAAAAATTGATGCCGCCGATATATTTGGTTTGCTGGTAGCCACCGCCCAATCAGATTCTATTGGTTCAATAACAGTAAAATCGGTAGAACAAAAATGAATATTAACAATCTAAAATATTGCCCGTGCACTTTAGCCGAAGGATTTAAAACCTACAGTCCTTCGGCCTTACGAAATATGTTTTATGGCAAAAAGGTCACACATGTTTTGGATTTTGATGCCCCTGAAATGAATGAAGATGTGGCCGAACTTTTCAGGCAAAACAGTAAACTGATTTCGATAAGTGGAGCCCAGTTTAAGCAAAGCCTATTGCTTGATAAAAATAAACTTCGATTGGCCGTGGAAGGAGAAAAGGGACAATACATTCTTAAACCAATTCCATTTCGACCTCCATTTGGCAAAGCAGATGAATTACCGGCCAACGAACATTTGACCATGCAAATAGCCAAACAGGTTTTTGGAATAACAACCGCCGAATGTGCTTTGGTATTTTTTAAAAACGGCGAGCCGGCTTATTTAACCAAACGCTTTGATATTGATAAAGCTGGTAATAAAATAGCTCAGGAAGATTTTGCTTCCCTATCAGAAAAATCAAAGGAAAAGGATGGAGAAAATTACCAATATTTTGGAAGTTATGAAGACATAGCGGTACTGATGAAAAAATATGTTTCGGCCTTTAGCGTCGAAATTGAAAAATATTTTGAACTGGTGATTTTTAATTATCTTTTTAGCAATGGCGATGCCCATTTAAAAAATTTCTCATTGCAACAAACACATAGCGGTGATTACCTGTTAAGTCCGGCTTATGATATACTCCACACTTCCATTCATATACCAACTGATTCGTTTTTTGCTTTAGAAAATGGCTTGTTTATTGATAATTTTTATACCGAAAGTTTTAAGGTTTTGGGTTATTTTGCCTATGACGATTTTTATGAATTTGGCCAAAGAATTGGAATTATGGAAAGTCGGTTAAAAAAAACAGTGGATAAATACAGGATTGAAAATACAAAGGTCAGAGCGTTTATTGAACATTCGTTTTTGAGTGATGATATTAAGGGAGTTTATGAAAAGCATTATTTAATCAGAATGGGCATGTTAAATAAATCATTTACCAATAAAATATAAAATTATATTTGTTATTGATTTCTAAAAATATTGAGTTCAATCAAAAAACCCTTATGAAACAAATTTATCTCCTTGTACTTCTATTTTCTGTAAACTATTCGTTTGGATGCCTTGCAACCTATCAATTTAAAGTATTTCCTGTTGGGATAGAAAAGGGGAAAATAATTACAATGGATTTCAAAATTCATAGAACCCATCAAAACAACATGGAAACAGATGAATTCAAACCAGCATGGATTTTATACTCTTATATTTCTACCTATAACAAAAATCAAAAACTCCTTTCCTGTATTCCAATGGATACATCATATTTCATCGGAACTGGATATTTGGATAGTTTTAAAAAACAGTATTTGGCTGGATATAATTCTATTATGCTAAAGTATCCTGCCATTGAATTATTTATACCTGAGTTCTTTTCATTCTGCGACTTTCAAAAAAAGTGTAAACTCATACAAATAAGTTACGATAGTTTAAAGAATATAAATTACCTTCAATTCAACAAGAAAAATTATACAATCGAAATAATTAAGGATAGTTCATACTACGCCTTTGGAGGAGTTGAATCTTATACAGCTAATATTGATAATATTTCATCCTTCTTTGCAAATTCAATACGTATTTATAAATCAAAAGGCATGAAAATAGTGTTGGTGCATTTAAACAGAGGGCAGGAATTAATTATGGAAGAAAAAGAGGGTGAATTAGAATTTGTAGAAAGAAAATCAAAAGAATATTTTCCGGATTTTGACTTTAAGGATATTAAAACCTGTGTGTATGAAGAACCCCTCATTCATCACGCTTTTGGTTTTGATGTATTTGTGGTAGAGTAAATTAATGTATGATTTAATATTTCCTACACCATTCTCAATTTCGCAAATTTCAATACCAATTGCTTTTCCCCGTACTCATTAAATAATACCGTGGCTTTTCGTGAATCAGCCGCCCCTTCGATAGCAGTAACCACGCCCATTCCAAAACGCTGATGTTCCACATTCATACCTTCTTTAAGGCCTGAAGTATTATCGGGTACAAAATTTTCTATTGGCAGGGGTAAGGATTTAAAGGTAGGTTTTATAAATGGTATTGATTTACTGGCAGCCGTTTTCATCCATGAATTAGTTTTTGTTGAAGAATCATCCTCTTTTGCAAAATTTGAAAATGCTTTCGTTGTGGTAAATCGTCGGTCCATTTCCAAAAATTCTTTATCAATTTCATCCAAAAAACGGCTGGGTTCGCAGGGCAGGAGGGTTCCAAATCGGAAACGGGATGTGGCATAGCTTAAATAAATTTTCTTTTCAGCACGGGTAAGGGCTACATAAAAAAGGCGGCGTTCTTCTTCCAATTCTTTTCGGTTGCCAAGCGACATTTGGGATGGAAACAAATTTTCCTCCATACCGCCAATAAAAACAATTGGAAACTCCAAACCCTTGGAACCATGAATGGTCATGAGCGTTACTTTATCGGCATCCGGGTCGTCCTTGTCGGCATCGGTAAGCAGGGCAATATCCTGTAAATAATTTTCAAGGGTTTTATCCAGTTCGTTGGTATCGTCTTCCACAAATTCCTTAATACCATTGAGCAAACTCACCATATTTTCATAGCGGCTTATACCTTCTATGGTTTTGTCTTCGTTCAGCAGTTTTAATAATCCGGTAGCTTTTGCAATGTAGGCCGCCAGTTCATAGGCATTATGGGTTTTTCGCATTACCCCGAAGCTTTTTATCATAATTCCAAAATCTATAATTTTGGAAGCAGCAGCTTTTAATTCCGAAAATTCTTTTACTTTTTCGATGACTTGCCAGAAGGATAAATCATTCTGGCCGCCATAAAATACCAAACGGTCAATGGTGGTTTGGCCTATGCCGCGGGCAGGATAATTGATGATTCGTTTTAAAGCTTCTTCATCATTATTATTTACAACCAATCGCAGGTAAGCCACAAAGTCCTTTATTTCCCTGCGTTGATAAAACGACATGCCTCCAAAAATCCTGTATGGAATATTCATTTTTCGCAAGGCTTCCTCAAAACTCCGCGACTGGGCATTGGTGCGGTACAATATGGCAAAAGCACTGTTCGGCAGTCGCTTATCCATTTTTTCATCAAAAATAGCCTGAACCACAAACCGACCTTCTTCATTATCGTTTACCGCCCTAAGAACTTTAATTTTATCACCCGAAGGATTGCTGGTCCAAATCTTTTTTTCAAGTTGATCTTTATTATTTTTTATGATGGTGCTTGAAGCATTCACTATAACCTGTGTGCTCCGGTAGTTCTGTTCAAGTTTAAAAATTTTGAGGTCGGGGTATTCGCTTTCAAATGATAATATATTTTTGATGGTTGCCCCGCGAAATGAGTATATACTTTGGGCATCGTCACCTACCACACATATATTTTGATGAACGGCTGCCAATTTTTTAATAATCATAAACTGGCAGTGATTGGTATCCTGATACTCATCCACCATCATGTATTTAAATTTGTGCTGATATTTATTCAAAGCATCCGGAAATTTGGTAAGCAATTGGTAGGTTTTTAATAATAAATCATCAAAATCCATAGCCCCTGCTTTAAAACAGCGCTCTTCGTAAGCTTTATAAATTTTTCCTAATTCAGGCCTTCCGGTGCTATTATCGTAAGCATTTACTTCCTCATCCGTTGCATACATTTGTGCCGTAATCAAATTGTTTTTAGCATTGGAAATACGGCCTAATATCATTCCCGGTTTATAAATTTTATCATCAATTTGCATTTCTTTCAAAATGCTTTTTATTAAACTTTTAGAATCGTCGGAATCATAAATGGTAAAGTGGGAGGGATAGCCCAATTTATCGGCTTCAATCCGTAATATTTTGGCAAAAATACTGTGAAACGTTCCCATCCAAAGGTTTCTTGCTTCATGTCCAACCACTGTTTCAATACGTTTTCGCATTTCACGGGCGGCTTTGTTGGTAAACGTAAGGGCGATAATATTAAACGGATCAACGCCTTTAGAAATCAAGTTCGCAATCCGATACGTCAAAACCCTGGTTTTGCCTGAACCCGCACCGGCTATTATCATTACCGGCCCATCCGTTTGCAAAACAGCTTCCTTTTGTGGTTCGTTTAATTGCTTCAAATACTCTTCCATCCCGCTTTTATTCTAAACGGTCAAAGTTATATATTGGGTGGTTAATGGTTTGTAAATTTTTTTTAATAAATATCAACATCTGTATTTGCCACTAAAACACGAAGGCACAAAATTTCACAAAATAGATTTATAAGTAATAGGGCAAGAAGAGCATTGTCAATTTCAAAACAGATAACTTTTATACCAAAATTGAAATACACAGATTCACAGATAAAGAATTATTTCAGATTAAATCAGATAAAAAATAGTTCCTATTTTTTGTAGCAAACATATTTTTAAAAAGGCAAATTTTATCTCGCCTTGGCGGACTGATTTAATCCCTTCGAAAATTATAAATCTGTTAATCTGTGGCAAAAACTCAGCAATAGATCCTACCTAAATTTTTATTTCCAAACTTTAGTGGAATTTCGTGTTTTAGTGTTTTTGTGGCAAAACAGGGAAATTGTTAATTAAAATTCTATTAATTTTGCACCCTTATTTTATAAATACAAAATGAATAACATTATTCCTAACGATCGCGCTATTATCGTTCCCATTGATTTTTCTGAAACCTCACACAATGCATTAATGCATGCGGCTGATCATGCCCACATTTTTAGCAATGATATTATGATGGTTCATATTTTAGAAGAAAGCTATCTGGCCAATCTTTTTGGAGGCGGAGCCAGTCGTACCGAGTTAATTAAAACCGGCATTGAACTTAAAATGGCTGAACTTAAAACAGAAGTACTTGCCAAATATCCAAAATTAAAAATTGATTTTTTAATTCATGAAGGTAAAGTTTACAGGGCTATTGTTGAAATATCAGAAAAAATGGGCTGCGACAGCATTATTATGGGTACCAAAGGTGCCGAAGGAATTGATCAGATATTGGGAAGTACCTCGTCACGCGTGATGAGTTATGCCAATGTTCCTGTAATTATTGTCAACGAATTTCCTAAAAAAGGCCGTTATGAAAAATTGGTTTTGCCAATAGATTTAAGCAAAGAATCTAAACAAAAAGTAACCTGGGCTATACATATTGCCAAAAAATATAATTCTGAAGTTCATATAATTTCGGAAGTGGAAGATGATGAATTTTTGCATAATAAAATAAGGGCTACCATTTATCAGGTTAAAAATATTTTGGAACAAAACGGGGTTAAAGCTATTATTTTTGAATTGGACGAGGATAGATTTCCCGGGCATTTGGGAGTTGATTCCTTAAAATATGCCGATGAAATATCAGCCGATTTGATTCTTATTATGACCCATCAGGAAAAAGGATTCTCCGAATTTATTTTTGGCTCCGAAGCCCAGCAAATTGTGAACAGGGTAAGCCGGGTACCTGTGATGTGTATTCATCCAAAAGAAACCGCATTTAAGTATGTGGGGACGGATGGGTTTTATTAGGAGAAAGTGGAAAGGGTAAAGGGTAAAGTAAAAAGGGTAAAAGTTACAAAATCCAAAATCCAAACTGGATTATTTTAAATATTTATGAATAATTTTTATGAATAAAATTTCTAGTCTTTTTAAAACCAAAATTGTTGGGCTAAAATCAAGCGGATTATATGTTTTAGTAATTATTTCAATTTTCTTTTCGGCATGTAGTTCGGATAAAAATGAAAATAACAGCAACCGGGATACAATCAGTAACGTAGATACTCCGCAGGTTAACGATATCCGTGTTGATAAACCTGATACATTAGATAATGGGGTTCCTCCACCGCCACCTGTTAAAATTCTTGAAATTGTAAAATTTGTACCTCCGGTAGTAGTTGATGAACCTCCACCTCCTGATATACCTGAAAGGATTGTTTATGCAGATGACGGAAATTGGAAATCAGACCAAAATGGCGATGAACCAATAATGGACCTCGAAGGCACCATTGATATTCCCATGCCGCAATCAGATGTTTTCCTTGCGGTGGAGCAAATGCCAGAATTTGTTGGCGGTGAAGTTGCCATGATGCAATTTATAAAAGATAATATGAAATACCCGGAAGCGGCTAAAAGCAATGGAGTGGAAGGGAAAGTCAAAGTTAAATTTACAGTAAACAAAAATGGATCACTTTCAGATTTTAATATTATTAGTAAGGAAAAATTAGGTTATGGATGTGAAGAAGAAGCCATCCGGTTAATAAAATCAATGCCAAATTGGAAGCCCGGAAAACAAAATGGAAATGCGGTAAATGTATATTATTACGTACCCATTACTTTCAGACTGTTTTAATTTTTAAAATAATCTTATCGGAATAAACCAATTGAATAAATTGGTTATAAAAATATTAATTGGAATTGATAATCGTTTATTAATTCAAAATCAACTCTCGTAAATCTCTCTATACTATTTCGTCTATTCATCTCGTTTATAGTTTAAATTAGCATTAAGTTTCAAAATCGTCCGGAATGAATAATGGATTTATCACTATTTTAATAATCTAAATCATGAAAAAGGCAATAATCATTTCCCTCTTTGTTCTTATGAAGTCAACCGGTTTTTCCCAGGAATTCGGAAAATCAACCAATGGACTTATTTACTCTGATACTACTGTAAAACAATTGAAATATATTTTTGATTCGCTGAACTTAAAATTTAAAATTTGTGATTTTAGCAAGGTTTATAAATCTAAATTACAAGCTAAAGGTCATTTTATTTCGCTTGAAAAAAGTAGAATTAAGGAAGCAAAAAAGGATATGGAAGCCAATATGCCTTATGATGAATTTATCAATAACTATAACCCTGCAAAAGTTGAAAAAGATTTATTGATCGTAAAATATAAATATAAAAATTACAGCGATGAAAACGTTGTTGAGTTTAGCAGCTTAGAACTTGGCGACAAATCCGACCATGAATTAAGTTTTGATAAAAATTTAAGTAGTTTTGATAAACCTTTGAAGGGCAAATGGCTTTATAAATATTATGATAAGAGCAAATATTCAGAAGAATCAATTCAGGGATTTTATATAACTGAAGAATTTACATCAAAACCACTTCCTGAACGCTATGCACGAATGATTCAATATTCTGAATGTATGGTTGATACTTCTACCCAAATATTTTATGATAAGGCACAAAGAAGTGGTGTAAGATATGATAATGATGAATCAGTAAAAGTTGGTAAATTTATGGATTATATTCATAAAGCAACCCGTGAGCCGGTTTATGATAAAAATGATTATGAAACTTACCAAAAAAACTATGAGCTCTGGGATTCATTGCGATATATATTAATGGATAGCTTGAAAAATAATGATAAAAATTTTAATCCCCTTCTTATTTCTGCCATAAATGAAGCTAAAGAGAAAGGCGGAACCGGCGATGAATTTGAAGAATTTGTTGGGCGATATTATTCGCGAAAAACTGAACTGGAATTAAAACGAAACCGGATAGTAGTAGGAGGGTGCAGTATGGATAACAGCCCACGGGTTCATGCATTAAATATTGCGAAACTTTCAGCCGAAACAATACATTGGGAAATTTTTCTTCGTTCGCATTTGGATATAATGAATGATAATTTTCAAAGGGTAAGTGACGGAAGTTATGCCTGGGAACGGCGAAAAACCTATATCAAAGAACTTGAAATTTTGGATATTAATGTTTTGGATTTATTATTAGGAATTAGTCTTAGAGTGGAGAATCCGAGCAAAAACCATTATTTTGGAAATATAGGAAGAATAGGAAGAGCATTATCTGAATCGAATCAGGCTGCAGAAATTGAAACAAAAATGTTGGAAATGATTTCGGATAATGAACTTGATGATTATAACAGAATAGTAATTTATAATTTGTTCCAAAATTATAATTACAACCTCGAAAACAAGGAACATCAGGCCAAAAATACGGAAAAATTAAAAACAGCAATAAAAGCTTTGCCTGATTATTTAAGCTCTAAAATAAGTTTATAAAACTTTAAACTATCACCCCATCTGCAATATGAATAATCCTATCAGCCGAGTTGGCTAATTCTTCGTTGTGGGTAACTATCACAAAGGTTTGACCATATTTTTTGCGGAGTTCAAAAAAGAGTTTATGCAGTTCTTTGGCGTTTGCTGAATCGAGGTTTCCGGTTGGTTCATCGGCAAAAACCACTTTGGGTGAATTGATTAATGAACGGGCTACAGCAACCCGTTGCGCTTCGCCGCCCGAAAGTTGGGATGGTTTATTGTCTTTGCGATGATCTACTCCCAAAAAATGTAATAATTCCAAGGCTCTCGCTTCCGTTTTTTTTCTATCGGCTTTGCCTATCCAGGCCGGAATACAGATATTTTCGAATGCTGAAAACTCGGGTAACAAATGATGAAACTGAAAAACAAAGCCAATATGTTTATTTCTGAAATCGGAAAGGGTATTTCCTTTTAGTGCTGAAATATCTTGTCCTTCAAAAAGGATTTGGCCGCTTGTGGGTTGGTCTAAAGTTCCCAATAATTGAAGCAGAGTTGTTTTACCTGCACCCGATGAACCAACGATGGCCACTATTTCCCCGGCATTTATTTGCAGATTTATCCCTTTCAGAACTTCTACGGTTCCATAGGTTTTCTTTAGGTTTATGGCTTTTATTATTTCCAATTTATATTTTTAATTTATTTAGAAAACACACCCCTAACCCCTCTCAAGAGGGGAATCCGCTTCGACAGAAATTCGTTGTAATTTAAATTCTGTATCATATTATTCATTAAAAATCCCCCTAACCCCCTTTATAAGGGGGAATGTTGCTTCGACAAATTTCGGTTCGTAACTATTATACATTGTCATTTCAATTTTCCAATTTCCATTTTCAATTCCCAATTTCCATTTTCAAATTTCCAATTTCAATTTTCAAAACGCCCTATTAATTCCCACAATATATCGAAAAGCAACATATTCAGCCCTGGCTTCCACACGGTTCAAAAAGAAGGGAACATCAAATCGCAAAACTAAAGGCTGTAATTTATTGTATTTCCCAAAACCAATTGTAAAGGTAGTTCCAATTCCCGCATCAGCCCTCAATCCGCTGTAGTGGGTTCCATTTCCCAAAACACCTGCATCGGCAAACAGGTACGGGTTCAATCTGAAATTATTCAAAATTTTTGGAGTATTAATTTTAAAAAGTTTCCCAAATTCAAGTTCCAGATTTATGGCTGCGCCTTTATTTCCATTGTAAATAAAAAAACTATCCTGTCCATTATTATTGGTGGCTGCATAGCCAGCCATTCCGCGAATATTTAAGCCTCCTCCCATCTGAAAGGCATATTGCCCGGTATTGCCATAGCCTATCATTTCATAAGGAATAATGCCTTTGGCACGGGTAAATTTATTTTCAATCAATTCTTCGTTATTGGCGCCGGCTGCAAAAAGGCTGCTTTCTTTGGGTATATTGCCTTTCAGGTATTGAGTAAAAATCCGGCTTTTTAAAACTAATTTTTCCCCGATAGGGTTGGAGTTGTTTAATTTAAAAGTCAAACCTGAATAATTGAAATCGCTGAAAAGAGAGGTATTTCTAAGCCCGATATTTAACACCCCATTTCCAAGCCGGTATCGGAAGGGATGCTGATATGAGAGGTTGAGGGTGGCGTTTCTTTTGTTATCTGATAAAAACTCCGGGTATAATGAATATGTTTTATCTTGATAAAGATTGTTTGATTTATACATAAGTACATCTGTATGTCCAAAAACTTTATACGATATATTCCATTTATCATTTTTTAATATCTTTTCAAATCCGGATTCATAAAGAGTAATACCATCAATATGTTTGGCTCTTATTGACCAATCAAGCATTTTACCAATTCTGGTTTTGTAGCTCGTGGCGAAACTAAAGCCATTGTATGGAATCTCTCTTTTTCCTTCTTCATTTCCTAATATTCTTGTATTCATCCATACAGTCGCACTATAAATATGTTTAAAATTATAATAATTCCCTGAAAAATTTAAACCCACTTTGATTCCATCCACTTCATTCCACCATAGTTCCGGCCGCCAATAGGTTTGCAGTTTATTGAAATTAGAATAGGGTATTGTTAATTTTTCCAGTTCAAAACTATAAGGCACTTTCAGGCTATTGTTCAATCTGTTAATGTCAGCCAAACGGCCACTTGTATCAATGATAACATTCTTTATTCCATATTTTGATTGAACCCAAAGCATATCCGTTTTGTTCATCATATCCCACGATATCCAACGGTGATTTACCGTGGCATTACCCAATTTTTTTGTAAAATAAGTATTGGGAATATGGTAGTGTAATCTGTTTCCTTTTTTATCAATTACCGTTACATCCAATGGCATATGCAAATCGCCTTTTCGTTTTATTTCTACCAAATAATCAAATTCGGCATTGGTTACTTTTGTAACCCGTTTTATTTTATAATCAATGGTTTTGGTGGTGGTAAGCCAGGCATCAAAAAACCAGTTTAA
>CAYHCM010000047.1:0-14059 GCA_964355045.1 uncultured Chitinophaga sp.
CTTTCATATTTAAAATAAATAAACAAGCCATAAACTATATGCATTACCCCAAACCCGAAGGCCCAGAAGTAAAGTCCTTTGCCCGGGTAAAGTCCGTTTATCAATCCCAAAGCTATTTCTATATATCCCAAATACCGAATATCGTTAATGGTGTAATGACTGGCATTAATGAGTGCCAAGCCATAAAATATAAGCATGCATGGCGCAATTAATCCAAACAGGGAATAGTTGATAAGCAGCAAACAAAACAAACCTCCGGCTATGATAGGGATTAGCAAATTTATAAACATGCGGTGTGCCGTTGGATTATTAATATTTTGCTTTTTCTTTTTGGCTCGCGCAATAGTGGGAATAATCCCGGCTCCAAAAGCTACAATCATCACTACGATGGCATCCAAAACATAAAAGCTGTAATAACTTAAATTTCCTAAAAAATAGGGAGTCCATACCGTTTCAATTTCTGAAGTCCAAAAATCGTTCACCATTTTGTACTTGGCTAAAGCAGCCCCGGCTAATGCCGCTACGCCGCCTATAACACCCGATAAGCCGCTTAAAGAAATAAACTTATTGGAACGTTCCATCATTTGTCGGATGGCGTTGATGTCTTTTAACTGTTCGTTTATTGTGTCCATAAAAGTACTTTGCGATTCAAAGCTATGATTAATAATTTAGGAAAAATTAAGATTAGATTAAAATTGGGATATTAACGATGAACTATTTATTTCCGTCAGTTAAAACTGACGGCAAGGGATAATATTGCCGTCAGTTTTAATTGCCGTCAGTTTTAACTGACGGAATAAATAAAAATTGCTTTATACACAAAATGGCCTCTACTTTGCGTTATCAATTTTCAATGCGAAAACTAATCATTCTTTTTTTATGTGTTTCTCCTCTTTTGCTAAATGCACAAGTGGAGAGTAGCGACGAAACCAAAACTGAAACAACGGTTTATAAAAATCAAATCTTTGACCCACAGGTTGAAACTGTTTTGTTAAGCAAAACCAGTGAGCCAACCGATCCTGTGCCCATGATAACCCTCAATATCTTGAATCCAGCTATGGATCAATTGCAATTAACATTTGATATTTTAAAACCGACGAATGAGTTTTTACAGTTTACAATGATTCATTGCAACGCCAATTGGGAACCGAGCAATATGACCCAAAATGAATACCTGGCGGGTAATTATCAGGGAAATATTACCGATTTTAAATTCAGTACCAATACTTACCAGAAGTATGTGAGTTATAAATGTGTGTTTCCTTCGCAGGACATTTCGTTTACCCGTTCGGGCAATTATATTTTAAAAGTTTACCGAAATTTTGATGAAGAAGATTTATTAATGGTTAGAAGGTTTATGGTTATTGATAACAAGTTGATAGTTTCAGCGACTGTAAACAGTGCCACAGATGTTCGCTACCGCTTTTCGAAACAGGAAGTTGACTTTACCGTTGATTATAAAAATTATTTTATTCCTAATCCTTATATAGATGTAAGGGCCGCAGTTTTGCAAAATTATAACTGGAGCACGGCTATTACCAATCTTAAACCCAATTTTGTTAATAATGGGCAATTAATTTACAATTATGAAGAAGGAAATCTTTTTGGCGGAGGCAATGAGTTTCGGTTTTTTGATATCCGGTCACTCCGGTTTTTTAGTATGAACGTGGCTGATAAATTTGTTGATTCGATGAAAAATGCAGTACTAAAACCTGATGAAACACGGGCTCATTTGGCTTATTACAATCAGTTTGATTATAACGGTAGGCGTGCAATTCAAAATAAGGACGGCAGCAAAATAGTGGAAGACGGAGATTATGCACTTGTGCATTTTTATTTAAAAGCCAACCATGAAATCAGTCCCAATGGCGTGTATGTGTTTGGGGAAGCTACTGACTGGCAGATGAAAGAAAAATACAAACTGGATTATTATCCGGAAAAAGGATTTTATTATAAAAAAATGAAACTCAAACAGAGTTATTATAATTATGAATATGTAACCCCGGCAGATGACGGAATTACTCCGGAACATACATTTACAGAAGGCGACCATTATGAAACCGAAAATGATTATGATATTTTTATTTATCATAAAAATCAGCAATACGGGTATGATGAATTAATCGGGTATTTGCATATGAATACGAATACAAATAAGAAGTAGTTCTAAGTTCCTAGTTCTATGTCCTGAAAAATAGTATAATTTTTCTTTGCGACTTTGCGGCTTTGCGTGAAAATCATTCTTATTTTCGCCTTTCAATTTTAATACTTCTTGGAACTCCAATATCAAATAGCATTAACCCTTGTGGATGGCGTAGGGCCGGTGATTGCCAAAAACCTGATAAGTTATTGCGGAAGTGCATCGGCAGTTTTTAAAGCCAAAAAATCAACGCTTGTTAAAATACCTGAAATAGGAGAGGTGACGGCCAATGCGGTTTTGGCTTTTAAAGATTTTAAAAAAGCAGAAGATGAAATTAAATTTATTGAAAAACATAAAATAAAAACATTTTTTTATGCTTCGCAAGATTATCCATACCGATTAAAAAGCACACCTGATTGCCCGGTAATCCTTTACCAATTGGGCAATGCCGACCTGAATGCAGAAAAAATAATTGGAATTGTTGGTACCCGAAAACCCACAGAATATGGTAAACAATTTTGTGAAAAATTATTGGAAGATTTAAGCGGAACGGGCACTACTGTAATCAGCGGAATGGCTTATGGTATTGATGTGTGTGCCCACAAAGCAGCGCTTAAAAACCAATTGCCAACTGTTGGCGTTTTAGCCCACGGGCTAGACCGATTATATCCTGCAGATCATAAAAAACACGCTCAAGCTATGATGAAAAACGGAGGCGGTTTGGTTACCGAATTTTTATCAGGAACCAATCCCGACAGAGAAAATTTCCCCAAACGAAACCGAATAGTGGCAGCACTCTGTGACGCCTTAGTAATAGTGGAAACCGCTCAAAGAGGTGGTTCGATGATAACAGCAGAATTGGCCTGGCAATATGACAGAACTTTGATGGCTTTGCCCGGAAGAAGCGGGGACGAAAAATCGGCAGGGTGCAATTTTTTAATAAAAACCAATAAGGCAGAAATGATTGAGAATTCATTGGATTTGGTTAGAGCTTTGCGCTGGGATGTGGAATCTAAACTTAAACCATCACAGCGAACCTTGCCTATAGATTTATCGCCTGAAGAAACATTGCTCTGGAATTTATTTAAAGAAAAAAACCTGATGGAAATAGATGAAATTATCGGCGTATCTTCCTTTAGCAGCAGTCAGGCGGCATTGACCTTGCTCGATTTGGAATTTAAAGGATTGATAAAAACCTTACCCGGCAAACGATTCCAATTATTATGATTCCGGAGCAATTTAAATCCATCAAATTATCCGATTTCGATTATTTGCTTCCTGAGGTATATATCGCCCAAAAGCCTTTGGAGAAGCGGGATGAATCAAAATTATTAGTTTATGAAAACGGAAATATTTCACATAATATTTTTAAAAATATACCTGAATTATTACCTGAAAATTCGAGATTAATTTTAAATAATGCCAAAGTAATTCCGGCCCGTTTGCATTTTTATAAAACTACAGGAGCCAGAATAGAAGTGTTTCTTTTGGAGCCTGAAAGCCCGTTTACCCAAATGGAGCTTGCTTTGAGGGTTACAGACAAATGTGTGTGGCAATGCATGATCGGAAACCTGAAGCGCTGGAAAGAGGAGGAAATTTTATTTTTAAATTTAGAAGGAATTGAAGGTGAAATTGAATTAAGAGCCATTCTGATTTCCAGAGAAAAGCAATTGGTTGAATTGAGTTGGAATTGTGGTTTGTCATTTAGTACTATTTTAGATTTAGCTGGTAAAACTCCCTTACCCCCTTATATAAAACGGGAAGCTGAGACCGCTGATTTGGAATCCTATCAAACTGTTTTTGCCAAAGAAGAAGGAGCGGTAGCAGCCCCAACAGCAGGTTTGCATTTTTCGAAAGAGGTTTTAAATGAATTATTAAAAAAACAAATTAAAACCTCCGAAGTCACGCTATATGTAGGTGCGGGAACCTTTGCACCCGTAATGACGGAAACCATGGTAGAACACGAAATGCATGCCGAAATGATATCGGTTACCAAAGAAACCATTACCGAATTATTAGAAGAAAATGTTCGAATTGCTGTCGGCACCACTTCCTTAAGAACTTTGGAAAGCCTTTACTGGATTGGGGTGAAAATTTTTAAAAATGAAATCGAAGATTCGACCATTCAATTAAATAAAAAACATAAAACTAATGGTCAAAATGAACCTTTAATTATTGAAAAGCTTTATCCTTATAATTTTTCAAAACCTCCCTTAAGTTGGAATGAATCTTTGGAAATAGTACTAAATTATATGACCAAAATGGAAATTGGAATTTTGATGGCTAAAACCGCCATTATGATAATGCCGGGCTACAAATTCATATCGGTAAAAGGATTGATTACCAATTTTCATTACCCAAATACTACGTTAATTATGCTGATAGCCGCCTTTATTGGTGAGGATTGGAGACAGGTTTATAAAGAAGGTTTGGCTAATAATTATCGGTTTTTAAGCTATGGAGATAGTAGTTTGTTGTTTCCATTGCCGTCAGTTTTAACTGACGGAAAATAAAATTATGTAGCAAAAAATCCATTGCCGTCAGTTTTAACTGACGGAAAAAATCAATTCACAATACTCACCTTTTCCCGTTTGATAAACTCATTGGAAGTATTGTACAATTCAATAACATAAATACCTTTTGGCAAACCTGAAATATCAACAGAAGAATTTAAAACCGGAAATTCGGAAGCCTTACCATCTATTGCAATCATTTTTACTTTACACAATTTATTTTTTGGCTCATGGGTAAAATTCAGAATATCAATAGCAGGATTTGGATATAGATTGATATTGGAAATATTGAAAGAATTGGTACTTCCACTTGAGGAAGCAAATTTAAGATTGTCAACAATTGTATATTCTCCGGCCTGGCCACCAATATTAAAATAGCTGATAATTAAGGTATAATATTTTGGCACTTGCCCCGCGTCAAACGAAATAGGTAAAATACCATTTACAAAATCGGAGAAATTGCCATTTGAAGTCCAGTTGAAATCCTTGAGTGCTTTTTTCTTGGAGTCGAAAAAATAAATTTCAATATAAAGGCCATTTTTTTCGGATGTAAGGTTATTAATAATTTTATAATCAAACGTAAGATTACCTGGAATCTGGGTTAGTGAATCATCTCGTCTAATCAATGCCCCTTCCACACTGCCTTGGTTGGAGGCTGTTCCTATTTGAATGGAATACATTCCATGACTTGCTATCGTTAATCTTTTCACACTCAGATTGGTAATGCTAATCGAATCGCATTGCCAGCCGGTTGGGGTTATTTTGCCATATTGACTGCTCCAATTTTCGAAACTGAAATTGTAAATGGCAGGTTGTGAAAAAGCATCGAAGCCAATGAAAAGAGTAGAAAGCAGAAATATTTTTTTGATCATATCGTTTTGTTTTTTAAAAATTCAAAAGTATTGTTTTATTGATAATATAAACGTCATTTTAATTTAGTTTTCCAACCCTTTTTCACCATACTTTCTTCCCTTCCAAACTGATTTTACAGGTAAAAAATAAAAGGCAATGGTCAGAACGGTCATAATATTTAAGTATAGTTCGTACCTTAAATAATATAATTCTAGCTTATCAAATGCCAACCTTGATTTTTGAATAAGGAACAAGATAAATAGAGATTGAAATACAAATTTTACCGCCCAAAGCTTTAAGGCTAAAACAAGATCAAAATATCCCAGAACCAATAGGGCAGGGATAAAAAGACCATAGATCAAAAGTAAAATTTTCCAATTTAAAGGTAATTCTTTGGCACCAATAAGCCATCGTTTTCGTTGGTGCATTATTTCGCTGAAAGAAGAAATATAGGTCGCCAATCCCAAAGAATCTGGTTCCAAAAGATTGCGCCAATGCCAGCCGCGAGAAGTAACCTCTTTGAATAATTTATAATCCTCTGTTATTGAAAAATCTATTTTTTCATACCCCCCCGTTTGCCAATAAGCCTCAGCCCTCACCGCCATATTATTGCCTACTGAGGTACATGAAACCCCAACATTGGCAAAGGATTTGATATAGCCCATAAAATGCAGCCAATCCACGGCTTGTAAATTAGCGGCCCAATTACCTTTTTTACAGGTTGTGGTACCTGAGGTAATACCTACTTCAGGAGTAAAACAGGATAAAAGTGATTTAATCCAACCTTTTGGAACTGCCACATCGCAATCGGTTATAAAATAAAATTCACCGCTGGCTTTATGAGCTAAATGGGCTAATACATTTGCCTTTCCCAAAGCTTTTCCCATATTGTTTTTAATATCAAAAATTTTAAAATTGGGCATATCCTTTATAAATATTTCTACCCTTTGTTTTGTAGAATCATCCGAATCATCATTACCTATTAATACTTCCAATTTATCTGTCGGATAATCAAGTTTTGAAATGGCTTCCAAGCATCGTTCAATGGTTTTAGCTTCGTTTCGGGCAGCTAATAAAATGGAGATTTTAGGCCATTCGTCATAACTTTGCTGAAGTTTTTTATTTGGTAAAAACAAAGCAAGCAAACTAAAAAGCTGAATGCTATAGAAAATACCAAAAATACTCCAGCTAATTATTATTAAAGCTAATTCCATTTAAAGGTTGCCACTAAAACACGAAAGCTCAAAATTTCACTAAATTTATTGTCCTTACAGGATTTAAACTGAGAATCTATATAAAAGAACTTTTGGACATCAAAAACCTTAGTAGAGGGTTTATTCAACTCATAAATCAACCTTATTACCTTATGAAGAATTAGTAATTTAATAAGGTAATAAGGTCTGTAAATTTCCTGCAATTTTTCTATTAAGGTTTTAAAAAACTTCCTGTTTAATTCCAGGAGTGTCAATTTATTCATTATTTTAAAATTAAATATATTAAAGCAATTTGGCTGAATAATTATTTTCATATAAAAATTTAAGATATTTGGGTAAAAGAAATTCAAGATTTTTTTGAGCTTTAAGGCTGTCGTGAAAAACTACAATGTCACCTTTTCGGGTAAAGTTTTTTAGCTTTTCCAATTTTAAGCTTACATCTAAGCTCGGATTCCAATCTTCAGCCAAAAGGCTCCACATTATTATCTCATATCGGCTTTTTAAAAACCTTACCTGCGATGATTTTAATTGTCCATGTGGTGGCCTGAACAGTTTGCTATCCACCCATTCGGCACATTGTTCAATATTGTTAAAATAAGTTTTATTTTTGGTTTGAAATCCCCGCAAATGATTGTAAGTATGATTTCCCAGGTGATGTCCCCGTTTCAGTATTTCCGCGGCAATATCGGGATATTTGCAGACATTATATCCAATGCAAAAAAAGGTGGCCTTAAAACCAAATTTATCCAATTCATCCATCACATAATATGTAATAGTTGGATGAGGGCCATCGTCAAACGTCAGGTAAATTGATTTTTCCGCAGTGGGTTTATCCCAAATAAGCGATGGGTAAATCCATTTGAGTAGCTGCGGGGTGCGGGTTGGGAGCAATGGGAGAGATTTTTTTTAACACGGTAGCACGGAGTTCAAGGAGGTGCACGAAGAATTCTCCGTGTTTCTCAGTGTCCTCTGTGTCTCCGTGTTTATTTTTTTTACTACTCTAAACTAATTTTACTCTTCGCCTCTATATGCGTTCGATTATCAAAAGCAAAGTCAAAATACCTGGCATCGCCAGATACTCCGCTAATTTTCATTTTTGTACGACCACTTTCCAGCCCGTTTTTATGAAATAGTTTGGCGAAAACCATACTTTCAAAATCTTTGTCAAAAATAATATAGAGTCTTAAAACATTGTCAGTCCCTCCGGAAGTATCTTGCCCAATGGCGAAGTTACCGGTTTTTAAACCTTTGGCAGTAAGAGCGGGTGATAAGGATATTTCACAATCCAGCGTTCTTTCTACACCTTCCGAAAATCCTTCAAAAAATTCCGTAGCTGTTTTACCAACTATTTCTCCACCTTCATTAACCGTTTCTTTTGTTTTTTGTTTTACCCGGTTGCAAGCAGATACTACAAATAACAGGGTAAGTATGGGGATTAAACTTCTCATTGTTATTAATAAAATTTACTTTTGATCTGAAATTTTAGGAAGTTCAGATTTAGCCAAAATTTCATTAGCCCTTTTTAACTTTTCAGGAAATAATACTTTTCCTCTAAATTGTTCCAATTTTTTATCGAACGCTATTATTGGAACTTTCGATTGATTTAATTCTTCAATTGTCATAGTGCAAATTTATTTTCTATTGCCTTGGTTCGTAGCTCCACGAAAATTTATTCGGATTCTAATTTAGGAAGCCCAACCGTTCTAAGAACTTCATTTGCTTTATCTACTTTTTCCTGAAACAAAGGCATGTCCTTATATTTTTCTAGAGAACTATCAATTTGAATTATAGGTGTTTTACTTTTATTTAATTCTTCTATTGTTTTCATTTTTTTAATATTTTATGGTTTCAAAGTTAAATTATTTTCTTCTTACAACAAATCCAGTATAATCTTCATTTGTTTCAAATTTTTTCCATTCACCGTTTATTAATCCAAATAATAAAAAGTCATTATGAACAATGTCAAGATATTTGTTAATTCCCATCCTATAAAGTTGTGTTCTTGCTTTTGTACTTCCTGTTGCATAAATCCACGCATCTTTTTCAATATCAGTAAATGAATAAACCGCAGCTACAATAGTCGAAAGTACTAGGTCGCTATCACCATTATTTGAGATTACAGTATCATCAATTTCGTATGTCCCAAATTTTTTATCACCAAAAGCAAGGTTATAAAAACCCTTTAATGAAGTTTCGCTAATTTTTATCAATTTATGAATTTGACCTTTTGGTCCTTCACTTATAAACTCAAAAATCATTAAAGACTTTTCAGCCTTGAGTTCGTATCGCGGTAACTTCAGAAAATTAGCTTTCTAAGGTGTAGAAGGCACAGCTACAGTCGGCTTCACTTTCTCCCTAATTTTAGCTTCTATTTCATCGGCCATTTCAGGGTTGTCTAATAAAAGTTGTTTTACCGCATCCCTTCCCTGACCTAACTTTGTGCCATTATAACTAAACCAGGATCCGGCTTTTTGAACAATTTCCAAATCCACGCCTATATCCACTATTTCACCCACCTTAGAAATTCCTTCGCCAAACATAATATCAAACTCCACCATTCTAAAAGGAGGTGCTACTTTATTTTTGGCCACTTTTACTTTTACCCTGTTTCCTGTGGCATCCAAGCCGTCTTTTATTTGATTCATTCGGCGAATATCCAACCTTACTGAAGCATAAAATTTAAGCGCATTGCCACCAGTAGTCGTCTCAGGATTTCCAAACATCACGCCTATTTTCTCACGCAATTGATTTATAAAAATACAAATACAGCCTGTTTTATTAATAGTACCGGTAAGCTTGCGCAATGCCTGACTCATCAATCGGGCTTGTAATCCCATTTTGCTATCGCCCATATCCCCTTCAATTTCGGCCTTTGGAACCAAAGCAGCTACAGAGTCAATTACTATGACATCAATAGCGCCTGAACGAATTAAATTATCGGCGATTTCCAAAGCCTGCTCTCCGTCATCCGGTTGTGAAATTAACATTTCCGCCGTATTGATTCCTATTTTTTCGGCATACGATTTATCAAAAGCATGTTCGGCATCAATAAAGGCAGCTATGCCACCCTTTTTTTGTGCCTCGGCAATGCAATGCATAGCGAGGGTAGTTTTCCCGCTGCTTTCAGGACCGTATATTTCTATAACCCTACCCTTTGGAAAACCGCCAACCCCTAAGGCCATGTCCAAACCCAGTGATCCGGTTGAGATAACTTCCATTACGCCAATTCCGGGATCATCCATTTTCATGACGATGCCTTTGCCGTAGCTTTTTTCTAATTTATCAATCGTCAGTTTTAATACCTTCAGTTTTTCTAACTGTTCATTCTGTGTACTCATAATGCGTCAAAATTAGCAATTAGCCAATAAACCTCATTTATTATTTACAGTTTTATATCCACATTTTGAACCCGCACCTTATTTTTGCACGGCTTGAAAACGAATTTGTCTTTTTTAAATATTCCGGTAATGCTTCTTTTGCGAAGACTTTTATTGGCATTATTACTATTAACCTTAGCCCGTATTGTTTTTTGGATATTTAATAGCAACCAATTTGCCTGGCCGGGTTTATGCGATGGGTTTCTGGTTTTATTCTGGGGTGCTTATTTTGACGTAATAAGCATATTCTATTGCCTTTCGCCGTTTATTTTAATTCATCTTATACCGGGTAAATGGTTTTATAATGTAAAAGTTCAATGGGGTATTAAACTTTTTTTTACCATCATACTTTTTGCAATTTTCACCCTCACCTGCATTGATGCCGGCTATTTTCCTTTTTCAAAATCGAGGCTGAGTGTAGAATTATTTCAAATGGCCGGAACCGAAGAAATAAGCATATTCCAATATATTTTAGATTACTGGTGGTTTGTTCCGGTTATTCTGGGAATGGTTTATATAGTCTGGAAATTTTATCCTGCTTCAAAAACAGCAACAAAATGGAAATGGTATTTTCAAATCCCTTTAAATATTTTGGTATTGGCTTTATTGGTAACCACCATTCGAGGAGGTTTCAGGCTTAAGCCATTGAGAAGCATTGATACCGTTCTGTTTGTACCTTCTGACTATTCACAATTGGCAATCAGTACCGGCTTTAATTTTTTGGAGTCATTTCAGGCCGAAACCATTAAAATTCCTGAATATTTTAATAAAGCGGAAATGAAGGAAATTATGGAAGAGGATTATCATACGCTAACCAACCCTGCAGGAACAAATAAGAAAAACATCGTCATAATTATTTTGGAAAGTTTCGGTAAAGAGTATTCATTTCCAAATACAAATGAAGCTGTTTCCTATACGCCATTTTTAACAGAATTAGCTTTGCAAAGCACTTATTACAGCAATGCCTACAGCAACGGAACCCGCAGCGTTGATGGCATTCCGGCAATATTGGAAGGAGTGCCCAAACTTACAAAAACTGATTTTATGTATTCCAATTACACCAAAAATATTACCCCGGGTTTTCCATTTTATTTAAAAAAAGAAGGCTACGAATGTGCTTTTTACCATGGGGGTAAAAATGGTACTATGGGGTTTGAAGCCTTTCTGAAATCGAGGGGTTGGAGTTATTATGGAAAAAATCAATATGTGGGAAAACCGGCAGACTTTGATGGAAATTGGGGGATTTTCGATGGGCCATATTTGAACTATTTTGCCAAACAACTAAATCAAACAAAACAACCTTTTGTGGCTTCCGTTTTTACTTTGAGCAGTCACCATCCCTATTCATTGCCTTCCCAATATAAGGATAGTTTTAAAAATATTAAAAAGCCCATTCATAAAACCATTCGCTATACTGACCAATGTTTGAGAGCTTTTTTTGAAACGATTAAAAACAAGCCCTGGTTTAATGAAACAGTATTTATAATTACTGCCGACCATAGCGGTGAAAATTTTACAAAATATTACCAGAGTAGCACCGGAAAATATGAAGTTCCTCTCCTTCTTTATGAACCTGCTGATTCTTCTTGTAGTTTTAATGATGATATTATTCAACACATTGATATAATCCCCCTTGTTTTAGAAAGGGTAGGTTATTCAGGTAAAATTTTTACACTCGGAACTGTTTTTGAAAAGGATTATAAGATGGCCTTTCAAAATGAAGAAGGAATTTATCAGGTATTAATGAATGAGATTTACTATACTTTTGACGGTAATAAATTTAAAGGAAATACAAAAACTCTTGTGGTATCAGATACCTTACAATATCTTTTGAAAGCCAAAATTCAGAATTATAACTACCGGATGGTGAATAATAAATTTTATTAAAATTCAAAATAAGGAAAATGTTTCGGGTAAAAGTCCCCCTTGTGCGGTGGATTTGTGCAAGAGAGAAGGGAGTAGGGGGATGTTTTTATGAATAATTTAATAGCAGAAATTATAAAATTAAAGCTAATCTTTCGGGTGAAAGTCCCCCTTGTGCGGTTGGTCGGTGCAAGAGAGAAGGGGGTAGGGGGATGTTTTTATGAATAATTTAATAGCAGAAATTATAAAATTAAAGCTAATCTTTCGGGTGAAAGTCCCCCTTGTGCGGTTGGTCGGTGCAAGAGAGAAGGGGGTAGGGGGATGTAATAAAATCAAATTTAAAAAAAATGCAAAAATCTAAAATAGGTAATCGGATTTTTATTGCAAAAACCGCTACAGTCATTGGCAACTGCACACTTGGCGACGATGTATCCGTTTGGTTTGGAGCGGTAATAAGAGGCGACAGGGATAAAATTGAAATTGGAAACAGAACCAATATTCAGGATAATGCCGTGATCCATGTAGATGAAGGCTTTCCGGTTTCAATAGGACACGATTGCATTATTGGGCATTTAGCAATAGTTCATGGTGCCACCTTGGGTAATTTTGTTATGGTTGGCATGCACAGCACCATTATGAATGGGGCTGAGATTGGTGATTTTTGTATCATTGGAGCTAATTCATTAATTACCTCCGGAACTAAAATTCCTCCAAACTCCCTGGTCATGGGTTCACCGGCAAAAGTCGTGAGGCCTTTAAATGAAGAACAAATGGAAGCCATTAAGCAAAATTCAGAAAGGTATATGAAATTGAAGGATGATTACTTAATGAAGGAATCTCGCTAAGTAAAGTTTTTATAATAACTTCATAACCTATCGGTAATTTATTATTGGGGAAATCCCTCAAAGTTCCTTAGGAACGGCCGAAATTGTTGGGATGGAATTTATTCCGTCACAATGTTGCAAAAAAAACTTTGCGCCTTTGCGTTGGAAAAAGTTCTCAAATTTTCTTTGCGCCTCTGCGCCTTTGCGAGAGAAAAATCTTTGCGGGATAAACTTTATCTTTGCATCCTGAAATGACCAAACAAGAAACTCTACATAAAATTTTAAACCCTTCGGAAAATAAAAATTCCTTTTTTATTTTAGCCGGGCCATGTGCCATTGAAAGCGAGCAAATGGCCGTGGATATAGCCGGAAAGGTTTTTGAAATCGTCTCAAAACTTGGAATTCCCTTTGTTTTTAAAGGTTCATACCGCAAGGCAAACCGAACCAGTTTAACGTCGTTTACAGGGATTGGAGATGAAAAAGCCCTAGAAATTTTGGCAAAAGTTGGCTCTACTTTTAATATCCCAACGGTTACTGATATACATGAAAGCCACGAAGCGGCAATAGCTGCAAAATATGTAGATATTTTACAAATTCCGGCTTTCCTATTCAGGCAAACCGACCTTTTGGTGGCAGCCGCCAAAACAGGTAAAATTATTAATATAAAAAAAGGGCAATTTGCGGCGGCATCCGCTATGAAATTTGCGATGCAAAAAGTTTTGGACAGTGGAAATAATCAGGTGTTGCTAACGGACAGAGGAAATATGTACGGGTACGGCGATATTATTGTTGACTTTAGAAACATTCCGGAAATGCAAGCCTTGGGAGCTCCGGTAATAATGGATATTACTCACAGTTTACAACAGCCCAATCAGAGCAGCGGCGTAACAGGAGGAAAGCCACAACTGATAGAAACAATTGCCAAAGCCGCCATAGCAGTGGGAGCAGATGGATTATTTGTAGAAACCCATCCCAATCCTTCCGAAGCCAAAAGCGATGGAGCAAATATGTTGAAATTGGATTTGTTGGAACCTTTGTTGGAAAAACTTTTGAAGATTAAAAAGGTGATTTAGAAAATGGAAATTGGAAAATTGAAAGTAGAAATTACCACCTAATTATCGGGTGAAAGTCCCCCTTGTGCGGAGGCTTGTGAAATGGGGAAGGGGGTAGGGGGATGTTAAAGGAAATTTGAAAATGGAAAATGGAAATAGAACTGAATTTTCGGGTGAAAGTCCCCCTTGTGCGGAGGCTTGTGAAATGGGGAAGGGGGTAGGGG
>CAYHCM010000047.1:14159-24668 GCA_964355045.1 uncultured Chitinophaga sp.
TCGGGTGAAAGTCCCCCTTGTGCGGAGGCTTGTGAAATGGGGAAGGGGGTAGGGGATGTCATAGGAAATTTTAAAACGGAAATTGGAAATAGAACTGAATTTTCGGGTGAAAGTTCCCCTTGTGTGGTGACTTGTGAATGAGAGAATGGGGTAGGGGGATGTTAAAGGAAATTTTAATTATAAAAATTAATCATTGGTCGTGAAGCCATTACTTATAGGAATATTAACAATTCTGGGATTCTCCGTTTCGGATGATCCTGATTATGATAAAATAATACTTAACGGATTAACCGTTTCAAAGGCAATTGTAACCGAAATTGAAACGAAAACAAACAAGGTTTTCGTTCCTTTAAAGTTTTTTCACTGGAAAGATAGCATCATTGACACTACTAACTACGGGCATTGGGATTCTACCTCACATGGTATTATTATTAAGGATTTGTATGAAAATGAGGCAAAGGCTATATTTAATATTTACTACGCACGTTCCACCGGGGAGGGCAATTATATCTACCTTACCCATTTACACTTCGATTCATTAAATCATTCCTTTTTTGATATAGCTATCGTTCAGGCGAAAAATCAATTGGAAGCTGTAAAGCGGGTTGGGACCTCAAGTAAGAATTATGATGTCTCGAATGAAAAAGTTTTGGAAAAACTGGAATCATGGAATCATAAGATCAATTATAAAATTATGGTTATTGATGTCAACCGGATAGAAGGTTATTTATTATCCAATCCGTTAAGTATGAAAAAATTTACGGAGGAAATTTATGAATTTTGTCCGGATGTTATTGACAAAGGCTACGGCACAATGGATGCGATGATTAAGTATTATGAAGTGAATAAATATTTTTGGCTTTGGTGGGATTGAATCCATTCTTAAAATTTATTAGACCAATTTAACCATTTCGACCCAAAAGACTAATTTTACCTGGCTATGCAAAACTCACTTTTTTATCTCCCTCTATTTCTTTTTAATGTGGCTTTTTCCCAAAAGAAGGAAACAAAACCTGCCGAAAAACCCCAACCCATGGTCATGCTGGGTTATGTTGATTTTAGGGAAGCTAATGTTTGGATTATGCACAATTACTCGGTGGATTATATTCAATATTGGGATGTGGCTTTTCCGGATAAAAAAACAAAGGCATCGGCTACTATTAAAAAAGTGAATGACCAATTTATTTCTGATTTCAGGCTTGGACCACTAAATCCCGGAACAACCTACAATTATAAAATTACTGGATTTTTAGGAATTACGGATAAAAGCACACCAATTTATACCGTTACAACCCAGGCCCTTTGGCGATGGCGAAATACTGCCCCTGATTTTAGCGTTGCATTGGGAAGTTGTACATATGCCAATCAGCCTGAATTTGACCGACCCGGAATTCCTTATGGCGATACAGCCACTGATATTTTTGATATAATAGCTGATAAAAAACCCGACCTGATGCTTTGGACAGGAGATAATATTTATTTGCGTGAGCCCGATTGGGGAAGTGAAACAGGAATTTATGAACGCTATATTCATCTTCGCCAACAGGAAAATTTGAGAAAATTATATTCTGCATGCCCCAATTTGGCTATTTGGGATGATCATGATTTTGGGCCTAACGATGCCAATGGATCGTTTTATAATAAAGAAATAACCCTGAAAGCCTTCGATGATTTTTGGGCAAATCCCGGATGCGGTATTAATGGAATTAAAGGAATAACCTATGCGTTTGATTATATGGATGCCCATTTTTTGATGCTTGATAATCGCTACAACCGAACGCCAAACTTTTGCGATTCATGCCAGGAAGAAACAATATTGGGCAAAACACAATTGGATTGGTTAAAAATGAGTTTGTTCTCATTACCAAAATCCGAATTTAAAATTGTATGTATTGGCGGTCAGTTTTTAAATCCGGTAAAAGACTTTGAAAATTATAGCCGATACGAGTGGGAGAGGAACGACATTCTCCAATTTATTTATAAATATGATATCAAAAATGTAGTATTTATTAGTGGCGACAGGCATTTCAGCGAATTGAGCCTATTAAAAAAATCGGGTAAACCCACCATTTATGATTTCACTGTTTCGCCACTTACATCAAAAGTGTTTGGAAATTTAACAGAAAAAAATGCAAACCGTATGGAAGGAACTTTATTATCCAATGAGCGTAATTTTGGGATGATACAGTTTATTGGAAAGGAAAAAGAAAGAACCATCCGCTTTATATTGTACGATAAAGCCGGAAATGAAATTTACCAGAAGCAGTTTGTGAGGGAGTGAAAATCAAAAATGATCCATTACATATTAATACATAAAATGCTACAATTTATCCCGTTTTCAGTATAGTTCTTTTGGGATGGAATATTTGATAGGTAATAATTATTTTAAATAAAACAGAAGTTGGAGTTTATAAAAAGAAGAAAATCTAATAATCCCAACACAATTCCTCAACCCATTCAAGGCTATATTTGCAAAAAATAAAAATTGCTTTTTTGATTTATTATTTAAAAGTCTCACATCTCATATTTAACATCTCAATATCTCATATCTCAATACTATAAATGAATTGCATATCAGCCGAAGGGCTTGGGAAATCATATAACGAAACCTGGCTTTTTACCGATCTTAATTTTGGGGTAAATCAAGGTGAAAAAGTAGCTTTAATAGGCAGAAACGGCGCAGGTAAAAGCACATTATTACGGTTGCTTGCCAAAGCCGAACCACCCGATAGGGGCGAGGTGGTTCATAATAATTCGGTAAAAGTAGTTTATCTGCCACAGGAACCTGAGATAAATGAAAACCTCACGGTTTGGCAAATAATTTTTGATGAAAGTAACCCATTGGCAAAGTTGGTTAGTGAATTTGAAATGGCCCAATTAGACCCCAATTTTCCGCATGATAAAATGGCGGAGATAATGGGAGAAATGGACAATCAAAAAGCATGGGATTATGAAAGTCAGGTGCGGGAAACCCTTTCAAAATTAGGAATAACCGACCTTCAACAAAAAGCCGGATCATTAAGCGGCGGGCAAAAACGACGATTGGCCATTGCTGCCATGCTGCTCATGCAACCCGATGTATTTATTTTGGATGAACCCACCAATCATTTGGATATTGAAGCCATTGAGTGGTTGGAAAATTTATTTAATGGAAAAAATATAACCCTGCTTTTGGTAAGTCACGACCGGTATTTTATAGATAGAATCTGCAACCGGATTATTGAATTAGAGCCAACAGGATTGGTATCCTATAAGGGAAATTATGCCTATTATTTAGAGAAAAAATCGGAACGTATGCAAATGGCTGCTGTAGAACAGGGCAAAGCAAAACTGCTGATGTTGAAAGAGCTGGAATGGATGCGACGACAGCCGCAAGCCCGAGGTACCAAAAGCAAATCGAGGATTGAGGCATTTTATGAAATAAAGGATAAAGCCAGTGTAAAAGTTGGTAATCAAAAATTAGAACTGAGTATAAGAGGGGCAAGGCAAGGCAGCAAAATATTGGAACTTCATCATATAGAACACAGTTTTAACCATCAAAAATTAATAGATAACTTCACCCATATTTTTAAAAACAAAGAAAAAATTGGGGTGGTAGGAAAAAACGGAGCTGGAAAAACTACGCTGATAAATATAGTTTGTGAATTATTAAAACCTGCCAAAGGCTCGTTAGTTGTAGGGCAAACTACCGTGTTTGGATATTTTTCACAAAACAGTGCCCCGCTAAATCCTGAAAACAGACTGATAGAAGAAGTTCGTGAAATAGCCGACAACGTGCAAATGGGAAATGGTAAAACCATTACAGCAGTTCAATTTTTAGAAAGGTTCCTTTTCAGGAGGGAGCAACATTATACTCCGGTTGGCAAACTGAGTGGAGGAGAAAAACGAAGGCTTCAGTTATTAAAAATATTGATGACTGCTCCTAATTTTTTGATCATGGATGAACCTACCAATGATTTTGATATTGATACTTTGAATGTGCTCGAAGATTTTTTGGAAAATTTTGAAGGAAACATAATGGTGGTAAGTCATGACAGATATTTCTTAGACAGAGTTTGTGACCATATTTTTGCTTTTGAGGATAATGGAAAAATAAAAGATTACCCCGGCAACTATACCGACTACCGCGAATGGAAAACCAAACCGAAGGAAATTTTAAAACCCGTAAAAAAAGAAATTGCCGAAAGCCCTGTAAAAGCAAAAGAATTACCGAAGGAAAAGAGAAAAATGTCATTTAAAGAAAAACATGAATTGGAGCAGCTTACTAAAGAAATTGAAAAACTGGAAACCGAAAAACGAACTTTGGAAAATAAGTTAAATTTTGGTGGCTTGCCTTATAACGAGCTAACTTCCATGGCTTACAATATTGAAAAAATTACAAGTTTGTTGGAACAAAAAGAATTGCGGTGGTTGGAATTGAGTGAGATGGGGTAGAAGGGGATAGATTATAAACCTGACAGGTTTCTAAAAAAACCTTTCAGGTTTGAGATTAACCAATGTATAAAAAGAAGGTAGGGCAATCTCATAAAAAAATCCTATTGGTTCATGATTCAGATTCTATTATAATTGTTAAAAAATTAAAAATGCAAACTGAAAATATATTTATTTCCCACCCATCTAACATTGAACAGTTGAATGCTTTGAAGGCAGAATAATTGAATGAGCTATTTGAAACGTCCGAGGTTTTAAAAACCTCGGACGTTTAACCCACAAAAAAAAGCCCCCGAAAATATCCGGAGGCTTGCTATATTTTTCTGATTTATTTATTATGGCCAAATCATTCTGAATTCAATACCGGTATATCTTTGACCAGTAATTTTAACATCATAACCTGTACCATTTTTTAGGGTAGAAACCCACTTACCCTTTATTTTTTCCAAAGTATAATCCCCACCATCAATATTCATCCTAGGTTTACCTGCAACGACAGACCATACTAAAGTCATATTAACTTCATCTGGATTAACTGCAAAGACTACAACTTTGTATTTAACTCCTAACTTTCTTGGCCCAGGATGGCCAATATATAAAGTTGTATCCCCACCGATACCAATCGGTATATTTCCAGCCCATTCTACTGCGGTATCTTTTCCGATAGCATAATATGTTTTATAAGTCTTTGCAGGTACTCTGCAAATGATTTTTTGCCCAATGCATTTAATATACATTTCATCTGTTGTAGGTATCGGGTCAGGTGTCGGGTTGTCACCACCACCTTTATTGCATGAACCAATAAATAAGAGAACACCTGCCATACTTATAAAAAGGATGGTCTTGTAGTTTTTAAGTTTTGAGAGATTATTTTTCATTTTATTTTAATTTTAATTGACAAAAATTATTTTTCGAATGGTGTAGTTTGAATTTTTTAAATAAAGGCACATAACATAATAGCCGTTAGTTATTGATTCTATAGAATACGTATAGGGAAGAGCTTCCGTACCGGAAAAATTCTTTACCCCAACCATCCTTCCGTACATATCATAAATTTTGATGGTTTCTATTTCTGTTTTATCTCCCATGTTAATACTTATATTTTTATCCTTAATCCAATACCTAATGAGTTCATTGGGTTGAACAGGATATATAGAAGCGGATTTTTCATAATATTTTGTTTTTAAAAGATACATGGTGTAGTTAGCACTTGTTAGCAGAGGCGGAGGGGATGGAAATGGGCCTCCAAGCATGTACAAACTTCCTGTATAATAACCTGCTGAAAGCATAGTATTGCCATAGATAATACTGAAATTATCATCCATATCATCAGTCACATTTTTTTGATAGGTTGAAAGAATACTTAAGAGATTCAGATTAGTTAAATCTAAAACGTATGAACTAAAAGTAAGACTCACTAAAAGCCTGTTTTTTTCAGGAACATACACAACTCTTTTCGAATCAAATAAGCTTGGGTTTTGTGCCTTAAATTGATAATATTTATTTAAATAACTGTAATCAGAAAGATTGTAAAGTGCCAAATAAATACCGTCGCCTTTATCTACCCCAACCTTTTTATTAACAAAATCCAAATAAATACTATCCTGAGACTCTATCATCATATACATGGACGTTCCTTTAATAAGGATATCATCTACCTGTATATATTTTCCACCTGCAATATGTTTGCTTTTTACGAATGTTCCGTTATTGGTAAATTCAGTAATAAATCCATTGGTCAAAAATTGATCAATGGTATAACGAATATTAATCCCGGCTGGTTCTAAGATAAATAATCGTTGAAATTTTCCAGCGGCAATTACTTTAGTGCCCGAAGTTGCTATAGAAGTAAACTGTCCCGATTGTAAATATTTGTGCCATTTATATGCTCCTGCGGAGTTATACTTAACTAAGAAACAACCTGAAACATTTACCACCCCGGCACCGGGGTCAATATCTCCGAATGCTAATGCACAAACATATACATTGAGCGAATCGTCAGTAATAATTCGGGAAGCACCTTCATTATCACCCGGCGACTGGTTAGTGGTGCCTATTGAAAAAGCCCATATTAATTTTCCGTCTGAATCAAATTTAGCAATGGCAGTATAGTCCACAGCTACACCGATATTTTTTACCTTGCTTTTGTCAGGATCAAAATCAGCAATACCAATGAAGTTACCTGCGATATATAAGTTATCCAGTTTATCAATATGAAAATCTATAACACTTGAATTACGGACATTGCCAAATACTTTGGCCCAAATGATATTCAAGGCTGTATCTGTTTTTACAATATAGGTGGAGGCACTGTCACTTAAAACTATACCCGCCTTAGTTTTATCCGGCTTGAAAGTGATTTTTTTGGAATAATGACCTGCAAAATACAAAAAGCCTTTCGAATCTTTTTTAATATAAGAATTATGAATACCTTCCCCACAGTTTTGCGCATAAAAGGCTTGTTCCTGGGCTTGCAAATTCGTACAAAACACGAATAATGCGAATAGTAGAATTGTTTTTTTTATTAACATAGAATTAGAAATTTAATAGAATAAAAATAAACAGCAAACACGGATGAAACCCTTGCTATTAAAGGGATGTATGGGGGGGGGGGGGTGATACAGGCTTTAAAACCATTTAGAAACCGTTTGGCGTTTGTTTACACTGTTTTTATAAAATTTCTTAGAAAAGAAATTTCAGTACAATGATGGGCATAAAAACAATAGGAAGCAATTATTATTTTATATTTAGAATTATTATTCAAGGATGTGGCTAAAGCCAATTGCCTTTTTGCATTTTTAAAGTTCAATTCACCCCGTTGGATAATATAAAAGATATCCGACGGGGTAAATTGAACTGCAATGGATGCTTAACAGCCGAAACATCATTTGCCGTTGCGCTTTAGCCAACGGATACAAATATATTTTTTCCATTTGCTTTAGCATCATTCTTAATTACTATAAAACATTTTCAATTGATATTACCTTTCCTAAAAAATACAATTATTTGAAAATTAATCCCACTCATTTTCAATCCATTAATTTCAATAATAAAATAACTTTCAGTAATTACTGAAAGTATCGAAATTTGTCGTACATTTGTCCCGTGCAAATAGGAGACGCCAAACGGAAATTTATTCAATCTTGGGGAACCCTTGGATCACAATGGGGAATAAACAGGACTATGTCGCAAATCCATGCACTGTTATTAATTACAAAAGGCGAATTATCAGCCGAAGAAATTATGGAACAACTAAGCATAAGCCGCGGCAATGCAAATATGAATATAAGGGCATTATTGGACTGGGGTTTGGTAAATAAAATTATTAAACCCGGCGACCGCAAGGAATATTTTGCAGCAGGAAAAGACATTTGGGAAACAGCCCGTAAAATAACCTACGAACGCCGTAAACGTGAGCTGGAGCCCGTGATGCAAATGATAGATGAATTAAAAAAAGAAAACATTGAAGGTGGAGAAGCTGGGGAGTTGGAAGCATTTAATAAATCAATAGATGAGATTAGTGTTTTTACAGCAAAAACCAATTTGGTTTTAGACAAATTTATTAAATCCGATCAAAACTGGTTTTATAAAACCTTATTGCAACTTATGAATTAAAAAAAATTTATATTTTATATTTCAATACTTTCTGAAAGTACAAAATAATGAATAATTATAACATCATAGCCTATTCCATCTATCTGCCATTGACCTATTATATAACTATTGTAGTAGGCCGGATATGTTATAAGCATGGTGAAATTTATCTTTTAGGAATTATAAACGATCATCCCGATTTAGTTAAAACAATAAACAAAATGTTGTTAATTGGCTATTATCTTCTAAATCTTGGATATGCCGCTATCACACTCAGTTTTTGGCCTGAGCTAACAAATTTTGGAGGATTAATAGGAACAATAGGGGTAAAGTTAGGTCAGATTATCCTTCTGCTCGGCCTAATGCATTACAATAATATGGCCGTCACCTATTTCATCAGTAAACGAATAAATAAACAACTTAATAATAAATAAAATGAAAACTCAAGCTATCATTGCCCAGGAGGCATTCAAACTTCAACAGGAAATTGCCCAAATTACCGTTACAGCGTACTGCATTTATTTACCTGTTGCGCTTTTACTCACTCTTTTTGTAGCCCGAACTTTATTTAAAAACGGGAAAGTATTTATGTTAGACATTTTTAATGGCCGTCAGGAAATTGCCTTTGCCACCAACAAACTTTTTGAGGTTGGATTTTATTTAATGAATATAGGTTTTGCCCTTTTAATTTTAAAATTTGAAGGAATATTAGGCAATCATCAGGAAATGATTGAAAAACTGAGTTATAAATTGGGAGGATTTTCCATCTACCTCGGAATTATGTTATTTTTAAACTTGTATTTATTTTTCAGGGGTAAACGTAAATCTGCCGAGTACAGAAGAGTTGAGGAAGTTAAAATATAAAAAACACTTCATCCAACTCGTCAAAGTCTACTAAAAATTATGATAAAGAAATTTATGCGGCATCAGGGTTTGTTCATCAATCAGGGGTTTCATCCCGTTAAAAATCGGAACTTCGTGGTCGGGGTGAAATCTTTAATTATGTTTTTTAAAAATCCTAATCAGTTAAATAATTATAAATGATGTGTACAATAATTTTATGCCGATTTAATAATTTGAAGATAATCTTTCGGGTTAAATTCCCCTCTTGAGAGGGGTTAGGGGTGTGTCTTTTGAATTATTCAGCCATTTTCAATGTTCATCATAACATCTTAAATCTTATTTTTGCCATATCATGAAAGTATTCAAATTTGGCGGGGCATCGGTAAAAGATGCGGAGGCCGTAAAAAATGTTGGCAATATTTTAAAAAAATATCAAAGCGAAAAACTTTTGGTAGTAATAAGTGCCATGGGTAAAACCACCAATGGCCTGGAACGTATGCTTGGCGCATGGTTTGATGGCAAAGGCGAAGTGGCTGCCAAAGAATTGGCCGATATAAAAAACTTTCATAATAAAATTATAGGTAACCTGATTGGTGGTGATTTACAAAACAATTATCATGAAGTTGACAATTTATTTATTGAGCTGGAATGTTATATTGAAACCCGCCCTGTGAATACAGATTTTGATTTTTTATATGACCAAATAGTTGGCTATGGCGAATTGATCAGCACCAAAATTATCAGTATTTACCTGCAAACTGTGGGTATTGACAATCGTTGGTTGGATGCCCGTAATTTTATTAATACCACCGAAGATTACCGACAGGCAAAAATTAATTGGGGGGCAACGGAAGAAATTATTGCCAACCGATTGATGCCATTGGTCAATCGGCAATTGGTAATAACCCAGGGGTTTATTGGGCGTACAAACAGAAATAACACTACCACATTAGGACGTGAAGGCTCCGATTATTCGGCTTCCATATTTGCTTATTGCCTCAATGCCGAAAGTGTAACCATTTGGAAAGACGTGGACGGTGTGATGAATGCTGACCCTAAACGGATGGAAAATACCAAAATAATGCGGGAAATTTCGTTTAGTAAAGCGATTGAGTTGGCTTATTACGGCGCCACCATTTTGCATCCCAAAACTATACAACCCCTGTTGCGAAAATCCATTCCCTTGTATGTAAAATCTTTTTTAAATCCGGATGCTGAAGGCTCGGTGGTTAAGGCAAATAAAGAAGCCAATGAAGAAGCAATGGCCTGTTATATTTTTAAGGACGATCAGGTTCTGGTAAATTTATCGTCCAAAGATTTTTCGTTTATCGTGGAATCTCATCTCAGCACCATATTTGCCATGCTTTCTACAGCCAAGGTTCAGATTAATGTTATGCAAAATTCAGCAATCAGCTTTTCGTTTTGCGCCAATTATGATAAACGAAAATTCAAAAGTTTGATTCCTCAGCTTACCGAACTTTTTAACATCGAAGTTATTGAAAATTTAACCCTGATAACCCTTCATGATTATAAGGAAAAAGGAATTCCGGAAATTTTAATAAATAAAGAAATTTTGATTGAGCAACATTCTAAAAATGTGGTTCAGTATGTGTATAGGTAGGTGCTTGGGTGGAACAGATT